>NC_009672.1 GCF_000017405.1 Brucella anthropi ATCC 49188 | reverse complement strand
TTTGACTTCGGGGTAAGCATAGATGAGCGGTTGCTAAAGCCTGAAAATTTTCATTTGTCGAGATGGATTGAGCATGGCCACAGATGGTATTTCTTCGCTCCCAGTTTCCCAGTCAGTTGTCGGAAAGCTGACGAGAGCCGCTATCTTTCTTGTCGTAACCATCAACGAGGGCGCTGATGCGGAGCGGACGGTTCGGGGGTTGTGCGCGGATCTTTCAAGCCTTGTACGAGGCGTTGGATTTCGGCGGTTGAATGGACAGCTCTCCTGCATAACCGGTTTTGGTTCGGAGGCTTGGGACCGGCTCTTCGGCTCACCGAAGCCGAAAGAACTGCATGCGTTCCGGGAGATTCGCGGTGTTCACACGGCTGTATCGACACCCGGCGATATCCTTTTTCACATACGCGCAGACAGCATGGATCAGTGCTTCGAGCTGGCCAGCCACATTATGTCCAGGCTTTCAGGTAACGTTGCAGTTGTCGATGAGGTGCACGGTTTCAAGTTTTTTGATGATCGCGATCTTCTGGGGTTTGTCGACGGCACGGAAAACCCGGTTGATCAGGCAGCCTTGTCGGCAACTCTCATCGGCAATGAAGACCCGGAATTTTCCGGCTGTAGCTACGTAATCGTCCAGAAGTATCTTCATGACCTCGATAGCTGGAACAAAGTCCCCGTTGAGGAACAGGAGAATATAATAGGTCGGCACAAGCTTTCCGATATTGAGCAACGCGATGAGCAAAAGAAACCCTACGCACACAATGTACTGACAAACATTGAAGAGAATGGAGAGCAGTTGCAGATCGTGCGTGACAACATGCCCTTTGGCGAGATTGGAAAAGGCGAGTTCGGAACTTATTTTATCGGCTTTGCCCGTTCGCCGTCACGTATTGAAAAAATGTTGGAGAATATGTTCATCGGCAACCCGCCGGGAACCTATGACCATGTTCTCGATTTTAGTCGTGCGGTAACGGGCTCTCTGTTCTTCGTTCCCACGGTGAACTTTCTTGATGACGTCACCCCGGACACAAAAAACAACAGGAAGCTTTGATGCTTGAAACGCGCGTCGGATGTCTGTGTCGTTAAGGACCTGGCGTCATCTGACAATCGGCCAACTGCGAACCAGCAAACGTCGCGGTCGGTTACCGTCTTCAAATGCTCGATACGGCTTCCTCTAATCGCCCTTGGAAAGGTGGTAAATTATACATTCTTAAATTATTATATAATTAACACAAAGAGTTACTTATATATTGGCGTTGAAAGGTTTTCGTATTTGATGTCAAATAATAATGCAAAGATAATTAGCTTTGCTTAGTAAATATGGAGAAATATTATTATGATTAAGAAAACTTTTATTACGCTTTTTATTGCTCTTGCTCCTTTTGCAGCCCATGCCGGGACCATGAAGTCGCCAGTAGAATCGGGCGTTGCTCAAAAGTCCCCGGCAGCGACGACCCTGTTCCAGGGCAATGGTGGCAACAATACTGGTAATGGCAACAGCGGCTCCGGTAACTCCGGTGACAATAGCGGCAACGGCAACACCAACAACGGCGGCCGTTGGTAAAATAAATGAAGCGCCTACCTGAGATATGGTAGGCGCTTATAATAGGTATTATGGGGGCTCTGGGGCGAAAGTTGTTCAGCGCTTTGTCTTTCGACATACTTGTGCCGCAGGGTCTTCATCGGCGTACTCGCTGTCACCGACGACTTTACGATAATACTCCACCAGAGCCTTGTTTACACCTCCAGCGCGATAGCGCTCGATTGACCAGCCGATGGCACTCCAGTTCTGGAGCCGCGTATTCCTGTTAAGAGATTTCTCGTAGTGGCACTTGGTGAACATCAAGCACATTCTGCACTTTGAAAGGCCAAGGCCTTGGTCGGCATCGTCGCCGAGATGTTCAAAATAGAGACCTTCTATATCGCTCAAATTATCGCGAGCCAGGGCAGTCTTCTGGAAGGCCGCCTGGCTCGCGCTGGTCTGGGAAATAATATTATAGACCTAGTCTAAGCGATCAATAAAACCTCCAAATTTTGGTAAACTTTAGTTGTTATTTCCATTTCCGCTATAGTCTCCGCTATTTCCACTGCCAGAATTGTAGCTATTTACGATATTGTTATAATCTTTTTTGGATCTATTTCTGTTATTCAACAGCAATATTGGCAGAGTGCTGGATAGCGTGCTGCTGGATGAACTAATCAAAGCATTGGCGATGCTACTTTCGGATCCAACCGCGTGGGATACCAATTCGCTCTTCTTGTTTGGGCGAATATGAAAAGTTTTAACGCCGGTTACAGTAGGGGAGAGCCCTTTTCCGTCAGACCCAACGGTAACGACATCTTGATATGTGTCACCATTACTTAATTTATATGGGGGAAGCACTTTTGAACTCGGCGTCGAGCAGCCAAATAAAAAGAAAGGGATGCAATAAATAAATAAATTGCTCTTCATTTAATAGTCCTCATTTTTAAATGTATAATTAGTATAATTATGTATTTATAATAAATATTATAGTATAGAATTAGTCATAATAATATGATTATCGTATCTTATTTTATTAGATTTATATATCGCTATTGATTGCTATCTCAAAAAATTAACTATTCCATGGCGGTATTCTTTTTTTTGTATATAATTTCCTTATTTTCTGAGATCAGATTGCTGGCAAAATTGGATGCTTATTCGAGCGTCTATTTGAATTCTAGAAAGCATGAGTTTGCATGAGCGTGTATTCATGATCGCGGTTTGTCTTTCGAGGAATTACTGGGCTCCGTGGGCTTACCGGACGTGTTCCGTTCCCGGAGAATGATCTCTTTTCGTTTCTCGCTAGAGGTGGTCACCGTCCTGCCAGGCTGATCATTCAGTTCCGAGGAAACATCGTCAGTTGGCTCGCTTAGCTCACAGATGCTGGGCCGATGTATCAGAGATATCTTCTCGGCATGGCTTTTCCAGGATGTCTTGAATTTTCAATCCGGCCCGACGAGTGCGCGGTTCCGTTGTCGAGTCAATGGGACGAAAGTTCGTAAAGGCTCGTCGATGCCCAATCCAATAGGAATGATGTGGTCAGATCATCTTGAAGCTCCCCAGGGTGCGGCAGCTCAGCGCTTCATGTGGAATTTTTGTCGATTATAGAGTATATTTTCAGCAAAATAAGTATATAGAATTATTATATATTAGTAATGCATAATAAATAATCAAGCGAAATGTGCCATAATTTCTATACTATTGAGGTATTTGGGAAATCAGTTTACACCGTTCATTAATAACGCATGTGATTATTTTTATGTCATACTTCGTGGAGAAATCCTTTGGCGGGTTTTTATTGCTCAGTTTCAGCAGTCGTGCCGTTCACGCGGCGTGAAACCAGATATAAAAAATCTGGCGGTGGCGTCCTGGCTTCCGCAGCGCTTGTGCTGGCCATTTCCGTCTCCACGCTGGCGCTTTCCGTCAGCTCCGGAAAGGCAACGGATTATACGGCACAGGACAATAGCGACGAGTTACAGGTTCCAACACTGGTCGTGGCCGATCCCTATGTTTCTCCCATTGCTTCGTTCAATTTTGGTGCAGGTGATTTGAACGATGGCACCCCGGTCACGTTGTCGACGGCAGGTGGAGCTGCGTTCAGCTCGCCCTTGCCTTCGGCTGTGTTCAATGTTGCCGCGACAACCGGCGCTACACCTGACTTGTGTGGTCCGGTAGCGCCATCGCCCGGTGGTGCTGGTGGGGCTGGCGGTTGTGGCAATGGCGGTGGCGGTTCTACAGTTGATGTCGATGGTAATCCCATAGCTGGAGAAGCTCCGTCGCAGAATGGTGTTGGCGGCAAAGGTGCAAATGGGACATGGAGTGGAGAAGTAGGTGGAGCTGGGGGGGCAGTCGGTGACACCGCTATTCCGGCCGATGGTTCGACAATACACGGTCAGGACGGAGTGACCGCCCCCGCGATTAATGTCGGTTATCCAAGCGGTGGCGGTGGCGGTGGCGGTGCTGGGTTGTACCTCGTCGACCTCACCGGGGAGTTGCGATCAGATGTCTCCGGCGGGAAGGGAGGGAATGGGGTTGGCTCCTCGAGTTCCTACTATGGCAGCGGCGGCGGCGGTGGTGGTGCTGGTATCATCCTTTCCGGAACAACTTTGTCAACTTACATGACCGTAACAGGCGGACAGGGTGGAAGTGGTGGCCAGGGTAACATGTCGGGAAGGGGGGGGGCTTCGGGCGGCGGCGGGGATGGCGCTGTTGTCACCAACACATCTACCCTGATCAACTACGGAACAATAGCGGGTGCTGCCGGGGTCGGGTCATCGCAGGGTGTATCTCTCGGCTTTGCTGGAAGCGGTGTACGAATGGGGGCGGATTCGCATGTTGTGAATGCAGGGACGATATCTGCAGGTGCTCGGTGGGTGTCGGGGGGCGCGAGTGGTCCCAGTTCCAATGCGGTCGATATCGTCGGCAATAACAATACATTCGAGATATGGAATGGCTCCGTCATCAATGGCAATGTGGTTGCAGCTGGTGGCACGAGCGGAAACGTCTTCGTTCTTGGCGGAACCGATGCCTCAAGCTTCGATGGCACACAGATCGGTGTAAAATATCAAGGGTTTGAGCAGTTTATCAAGGATGGAACCAGCACCTGGACGATGACCGGTGCTGTGAACGACACGCATAATTGGACCATCAAGCAGGGGACTTTAGCTCTTTTCAGCGATGGCAGTCTGGCTAAGGCTGACAGCGTGACGGTTAATGGTACGCTGGACATCTCAGCCATCAGTGCATCGTCCACCGCCATTCAGCACCTTACAGGCGATACAACCGGACAAGTCGCGCTGGGCAGCAAGACTTTAACCCTGACCGCAGGTACAGGCGATGAGTTCAAAGGTTCGATCTCCGGTTCCGGTGGCATCGACCTGGTGTCTGGAACGCAGATACTGTCCGGGACAAACAGCTACACCGGGCTCACAACGATCGATAGCGGGACCACACTGCAGATCGGTAATGGTTCGACGAGCGGCAGTCTTGCCGGCAATATTACCAATAATGGCACTCTGGTCTTCAACCGTTCCGATGCATCGACATTTGCCGGCAAGGTGAACGGAACCGGCAAGCTGACCAAGACCGGCGCTGGCACGCTGACGCTTTCGGGCACCAACACCTATTCGGGTGGCACGGATATCAACGGGGGCACGCTTGCCGCTGGCAATACGAGCGCGCTTGGCACAGGCGGGCTTGCCTTTGACGGCGGTGCCTTGCAATTGACTGCCAATGTCAGCTTTGGCGGAGCAGTCGCGTTGAATGGCAGCGGGGCGATCGCGGCGGATAGCGGTACGAGCAGCAGTTTTTCCGGTGTCATGTCCGGCACTGGCGGGTTGACTAAGACCGGTGACGGTACACTGACGCTTTCGGGCACCAATACCTATTCCGGTGGCACTTCGCTCAATACGGGTACTTTGATCGCCAGCAGTGACAGCAATCTTGGTACGGGTGCTTTGACATTTGATGGCGGCGCGCTTGGTCTGGGCGGCGACTTGACCCTGGCTGCGACGCTGAATGCTGGCGGCGGCACGATTGATGTGGCCACGGGTGCAAGCCATAGTTTCAGCGGCAAGCTGAGCGGCACCGGCAAGCTGACCAAGACGGGCGCTGGCACGCTGACGCTTTCAGGTGCCAACACTTATTCCGGCGGCACGGATATCAATGCGGGCACGCTTGCGGTTGGCGGTATGAGCGCACTCGGCACGGGTCCGCTTGGCTTCAACGGTGGTGCCTTGCAGCTGACGGCCAATGTCAGTTTCGGCGGTACGGTGGCGTTGGGCGCGGGTGGCGGCTCCATCGAGACGAATACCAGCACGAACAGCACGTTTTCAGGGGTGATGAGCGGCGCGGGCAGCCTGACCAAGACCGGTGCGGGATCGCTGAAGCTTTCGGGCACCAACACCTATACGGGCGGGACCTTTATCAATGACGGTGTTCTGAAGGTCACAAGCGATGCCAATCTGGGTGCTGCAACTGGCGCGGTGACGCTCAATGGCGGCACGCTGGAAACCGACGGAACTTTCTCCTCCGCACGCAAGGTGCATTTGACGGGCAATGGCAAGCTCAGTGCCTACAATGGAAACGCGACCTTCTCCGGCGTGATCGATGGGAATGGTGCGTTGACAGCAAACGGCTCACTGGTTCTGACCGGCCAGAACACGTATAAGGGTGGTACCTTTGTAACGGATTATTCGTCTCTGACCGTCAGTAGCGACGAGAATCTGGGCGATGCCAGTGGAGATTTGACGCTTGGCCTTCAATCCACACTACAGCTTGACAGCCAGTTTTCCACGAATCGCAAAATACATCTGGACAGCAATTTCGCCAGCTGGATCAATACAGGTGGTCATGATGCCGTGCTCAATGGTACGATTGATGGTGCGGCTATTTTAGTCAAAGACGACGATGGCACACTGACGCTTTCAGGCAACAACACCTATCAGGGCGGCACGGCGATCAACAAGGGCACCCTGATTGTCAGCAAGGACGAGAATCTTGGTGACAAGGCCGGTTATGTCGATTTTTCTGGTGGTACTTTGCAGCTTGGCGGTTCCGGTTTTTCTTCCGGGCGGGAGTTGCGTCTTAACGCAGCCGGCATAATCGACACCAACGGTTTCAATGGCACCTTCAGCGGTGTGATTGATAATGGCGATGACCCCAATTATCCTGGCCAGCTGATCAAGGTTGGCGCCGGCACACTGACGCTTTCGGGCGACAGCACCTATACGGGCGGGACCGTCATCAATGGTGGTGTTGTCTCGGTTGGTGCGGACGCCAATCTTGGGGCCACGACGGGTGCGCTTTCGTTTAACGGCGGCACGCTGCAGCTGACGGGCAGTTTCGAAAATTCGCGCGCGGTGACGCTTGGTGCGGGTGGCGGCACGATCCAGACCAGCCTGTTTCACAGCAATGAGTTTTCCGGTGTTATCGGCGGTGCGGGCCAGCTGACCAAGACGGGCGCTGGCACGCTGGTGCTTTCAGGCGTCAATACCTATACGGGCGGCACGGCGGTCAATGGCGGTGTCCTGTCTGTCCGTGTGGACAAGAATCTTGGCGCGACGACCGGTGCGCTTTCGTTCGACGGTGGCACGCTTCTGCTGGCCGACAGTTTCGACAACAACCGCGCGGTGACGCTTGATGCCGGCGGCGGTACGATCGAGACAACGGCGGCCAAGAGCAACGGTTTTTCCGGTGTGATCAGCGGTGCGGGCAAGCTGACCAAGACCGGCGCCGGCACGCTGGCACTTTCAGGCGTCAACAGCTATACGGGCGGGACGGCGGTCAATGGCGGTGTCCTGTCTGTCGGTGCGGATGAGAATCTTGGCGCGACGGCTGGTGCGCTTTCGTTTAACGGCGGCTCGCTTCTGCTGACCGACAGTTTCGACAGCGCGCGCGCGGTAACGCTCGGCGCGAGTGGCGGCACGATCGAGACAACAGCGGCCAAGAGCAACGATTTTTCCGGTGTGATCAGCGGTGCTGGCAAGCTGACCAAGACGGGTGACGGCATACTGGTCCTGTCAGGCGCGAATAGCTACAGCGGCACGACGACGGTCTCGAAAGGCACGTTGCAGATCGGCAATGGCAGCACGACGGGCAGTATCACAGGCACAGTCGATATCGCCTCGGGGGCCACGCTCACCTTCAAGCGCAGCGATGCATATACATATAGTGACGTGATCAAGGGCGCCGGGGCGCTGCATCAGGATGGCAGCGGCACGCTGACGCTGACAGGGACAAACACCTATACGGGCGGCACCACGATTTCGGCAGGCACGCTGCAGATCGGCAATGGCAGCACCACCGGCAGCATTGCAGGCAATGTGGACAATAACGGCACGCTGGCGTTCAATCGCAGCAACACGCTCGACTTCTCCGGTATCATCAGCGGCACGGGCATTGTTCAGCAGAATGGTGCAGGCAGCGTGACATTGAGTGGTGACAGCAGCGCTTTCGGTGGTAGTACCTCCGTTGCGGCGGGCACGCTTCTTGTTGACGGTTCGCTCGGCGGAACCGTGAGTGTCGCCAGCGGCGCCAGCTTTGGCGGAGCCGGAACCATTGGTGGCAATGTGACGGTTGCCGACGGTGCTTCACTGGTCGGTCAAGCCGGTCAGGTCCTGACTTTCGACAAGAACCTCAGCCTCGCCAATAACAGCACCATCGAGGCCTCATTCGGCGGCGCCAGCCAGACGGGGCTGTTCAATGTCAAGGGCGACCTGACGCTGGGCGGCACAATCAATGTCGGCACTTTCGGCGACGATGGGCCGGGTATCTACACGGTCTTCGACTATTCCGGAAACCTGACGGACAATACGCTTTCTGTAGGAACCCTGCCGTCCGGTCAGGATGCTGCCAAGGTGAGTGTCCAGACCAATCAGTCGGGTAAGGTCAATATCCTCAATACCAACGGGGGTGAGCTGACTTTTTGGGATGGTGACAATCCTGCCAACCAAGACGATGGTGCGCAGAACGGCGGTGACGGCACCTGGACGAACGAGGCCAGCAACAAAAGCTGGACCGATCATAACTATCTGCTCAACGGTCCGTGGGATGATTCCGGCTTTGCGATCTTTGCAAGCAACAAAGGCACGGTGACTGTCGACAATAGTGCCGGTGCGGTCAAAGCTTCGGGCATGCAGTTCCAGACCGACGGTTATGAGGTGACCGGCGGTGATCTCACCCTGGTGTCGCCTGCCTCCAATCTGTCGGGAGCGCCGATCATTCGCGTTGGCGGCGGCACGAATGACGGCGATATGAAAGCCACGATCTCGGCCAAGCTGGTTGGCACTGATGGAATGCGCAAGACTTATGCTGGGCGGCTGGTTCTGACGGCTGATAATCAATATACCGGCGGCACTGACATTCTGGGCGGTACTCTGCAGCTTGGAGATGGCGGCACGAGCGGAAGCGTTCTGGGCGATATCGACACGGGCATAGACGGCATCAACAGAGGGCTTCTTGCTGTCGACCGTTCCGGTACTGTGACGGTTGACAATACGATCACCGGCACGGGAGTCGTCAGTATTACAGGCAGTGGTGAAATCACACTCTCGGGTAACAACAGCTATAGCGGCGGAACGTATGTCAGGTCTGGAACTCTTGTCGTCACGCAAGATGACAATCTGGGGCCTGCCGAAAGCGTCGTAGCGGTCGGAGCGGACCCCGAGGATGTCGCCGGAGGCGCTACCGGGAACGCGGTCTTGAAGTTTGGCGCGGACTTTACGGGCGCAAACACTTTCACACACACAATCGAGCTGAATACAGCGCAAAGCCAGCTCGACACGAACGGCCATACAGTCATTGCCAGCGGCGTCATCCTGGGTAGCGATGGTCTCACCAAGACGGGCGACGGTACGCTGATCCTGACCTATAACAATGACTATGACGGCGGCACCACGATTTCGAAGGGAACTTTGCAGATCGGTAATGGCGGAACGTCCGGCACGATCGAAGGCGATGTGACCAATAACGGCATTCTGGCTTTCAACCGTTCCGATGCCTATGCGTTCGATGATAAAATCTCCGGTACCGGCAGTGTCGAACAAATCGGCACCGATACGCTGACGCTTACAGGCGCGAATGATTATACGGGTGGAACCTCTGTCAAGAGCGGTACGCTGGCCGTGGCATCGAATGGTGTACTCGGGGACCAGTCTGGCAAGCTGACGCTGGATGGCGGCATATTCGAGAACACGGCAGCCTTCTCGACGCAATCACGGGCCATCGAGATCGGCAATGGCGGCGGCACGTTCCAGACGGATGCCGATCTGACACTTGAAGGTGCACTCACGGGAACCGGAACCTGGACCAAGACCGGGACCGGCGACCTGATTTTTGGCGGTGACGAAAGCGCCTTTGTGGGCACAGGCACAGTTCAGACCGGCACGGTGCGCGTGGATGGCACGCTCGGGGGCGATCTGGCGGTTCAGACCGGGGCAACGCTCAGGGGAACCGGTACTATCGATGGAAATACGACAATCGATAGTGGTGCAACACTTGTCGGGCTGGATAATAATACGCTGACAATGAACGGTAATCTGACGCTTGCGAACGGTAGCATGACGAATATCGCGCTCGGCACGCCAACCGGAAGCGCGCTGTTCGACGTCAAGGGAGATCTGACGCTTGGTGGTACACTGAATGTGACCGAGGATGTTGGCGGCTTTGGCGCCGGGGTGTACCGCATCTTTGATTATGGCGGCACCCTGACGGACAACGGGATGACCATCGGCACTGTCCCCCAGAACTCTGACGCATCTGGAATGTGGATTCAGACGGATTACGAACATCAGGTCAATCTGGTCAATCAGAACGGTGTCGAGGTGACGTTCTGGAATGCGGAAGGTGACCGCAGCCAGAACAACCAGAACAGCAAGATCGTCGGCGGCAGCGGTACCTGGGATGTCAGCAATGACAACTGGACCGAGGACGACAAGGGCTCCCAACAGGGGCAGCTCTTTAACGGTCGCTGGGATAATGGTTCATTTGCCGTGTTCGGCGGTAATGCCGGTACGGTCACAATCAATAATCAGAACGGAACGGTGACGGCATCCGGTCTTAATTTTGCAACCGGTGGCTATGTGCTGACGGGCGATGCGCTGATGCTCGATAACGGTGCGCCGGGCACTGCGCCAATCATTCGCGTCGGCGACGGCAAGGCGGATTCGAATATCACGGCAACGATCAGTGCCGAACTGCAGGGAACGGGCGGTTTGCGCAAAACCGACTACGGCACCTTGGTTCTGACGGGTGCGAACAGTTATAGCGGCGGGACGACGGTGACAGGTGGTGTCCTGCAGATCGGTGACGGTGGCAATACGGGCAGCATCAAGGGTGACGTTGCGGTTTCGAGCGGCGCCTATGGTGACGGCACGCTGGCCTTCAACCGGAGCGACGATACGGAGTTTGACGGCAACATCACCGGTGACGGCAAGGGTGGTGTGGTCCAGAAAGGCGCAGGCACAACGACGTTTACCGGCGACAACACCTTCTCGGGCGGTCTGACGGTTGAGAATGGCGGGGTCAAGGCAGGTGTCGCTGGCCATGCCTTCGGCACGGGCACCTTGAAGGTCAAGGCGGGTGCAACGGCCGATCTCGGCGGCTTCGACACGACGGTCGGCGGTCTTGCGGCCTTCGACGCGAGCGGTACGACGGGCGATGGCGATATTGCACTTGGATCGGGCAAGCTGACGGTCGAACAAAGCTTCGACAGCAAGTTCTCCGGTGTAATCTCTGGTGCTGGCGATTTGACCAAAAGTGGCACTGGTACCCTGACCCTCAATACGGCCGGCACCTATACCGGTGCGACCAATGTCGATGGCGGCACGCTGAAGCAGGGCGCAGCCGGTGTCTTCAACAATGCATCGTCGGGCTACACTGTCGGTACAGACGGGACGCTCGATCTTGGCGGTTTCGATACCACGCTGGCCGCGCTGTCGAATGGCGGTCTCATCACGATGGGAACACAGCAGACGGCAGGTACGACACTGAGCGTGACCGGCAACTATACCGGCACCGGTGGCACGGTCGTCATCAATACGGTGCTCGGCGACGACAGTTCCAAAACCGATCGCCTGAAGGTGGGTGGTGACACATCCGGCACGACCAATCTGAAGGTCAACAATCGCGGTGGACTGGGGGCACAGACTGTCAACGGCATCGAAGTGGTCGAGGTTGCCGGTCAGTCGAACGGAACCTTCTCGCTTGTCAGCGACTACACCACCAAGGACGGCCAGAAGGCGGTTGTGGGCGGTGCCTATGCCTATACGCTGCAACAGGGGGCGGGCAGCGGCAACAAGGACGGCAACTGGTATCTGACCAGCCAGACGACACAGGAACCGCCGGCCCCCGATTGCCAGCAGACCAATACCTGCCCGGTCGATCCGGACAACCCGCGCTATAGTGCCGGTGTTCCGGTCTATCAGGGCTATGCGCAGAACATGCAGGTGCTCAACAAACTGCCCACGCTGCAGGAACGTGTCGGCAATCGCTATCTGACGAGCGGGAACGACAACGACGCGAGCAATACAGGCAGCAGCACTGTCGACAGCCGCGGGATCTGGGCGCGCATCGAGGGCGCGCATAACCGGCTTGAGCCGCACAGCGCGACCGGCATGAAGCAGGATATCAACAGCTTCATCATGCAGACCGGTGTCGACGGGCAGTTCTATGAGGATGCCAACGGGAAGCTGATTGCCGGGATCACCGGGCAATATGGTACGGCGCATGGCAATTCCAGCTCGTTCTTCGGTGACGGTTATACCGACACCAGCGCCTGGAGCCTTGGCGCGACCGCAACCTGGTATGGCAATGACGGCTTCTATGTCGATACGCAGGGCCAGCTGACATGGTTCGACAATGATCTCAACTCCGATACGGCCAATAGCGGGCTGGCCGATGGCGCAAAGGCCTTCGGCTATGCGCTGAGTGCCGAGGTGGGGCAGCGGATTGCGCTCGACGAACATTGGTCGCTGACGCCACAGGCGCAGCTGATGTGGTCGTCACTCGATGCGGATGCGTTCCACGACATCTGGGGCAACCGCGTGCACATGCAGGATGGCGACAGCCTGACGGCACGCATTGGTCTTGCCGCCAACTATCAGGACAGCTGGCAGGGGGATGACGGCCGCATGGTCAACACATCGGTCTATGGCATCGCCAATGTCTATCAGGAGTTCCTCGGCGGCACCCGCATCAATGTGGCCGGTGTCAACGTCGATACCGACAATGACAAAACCTGGGCCGGCATCGGCGCCGGCGGCACCTATGCTTGGGCCGACAGCAAATATGCAATCTACGGCCAGGGCTCCATCAACACCTCCCTCAACCACTCAACCGACAGCTATGCCGTCAAGGGGAATGCTGGCTTCATCGTCAGGTGGTAACCAACAAGCCACAACCAAAAATTGCCGCAATAATACAACACTCCCGCACCTCCATTGGAAGGGCGGGAGGAGTTCGTCTTTATGCTGCCGCAAGAAGAAAAAGCTGGGCGCGTGATTACCGCATCCGAGTAACCACGCAAAACGATATATGTCTCAAGCAGAGAAATAAATTTAATTCAAATATTCTGAGCCAATGACCGCAATCTAATGCCAGTTGGCGGTGTTCAAAGTAACATTTTCTAGTATCTGTGACCAAATCGTTTCAATATAATAGTCGGCCTCCAGCGTGCCGTCATTGTATCCTGAAAGCTGGTCTTGCGGTGCAATAATAATTACATCCTTCTGGGAATTCAAATTATCTTTGGTAATCGTCTGCGAAAGCGGGATCGTTTTTCCAAATACATTTCCAGAATCGTCTTGCCCGTTGAGGTATAAAGACAGATTTATCGTGCTTCCGATGTTCCAGGTTGAAGAATATGGGATGTAAACTTTCAAGCCGTTAACGATATTATTACCATTTACGACATTTGCATGGTTAGACAAATATGGGCTAGGTAGTGGCCGATCAGTATTGTTGTAATCAGGATGATTAGGCATCTGACTGCCTGTGACCGCAGGTGTAATAGCTCTTGCCAGGAAGCTGGTGCTGGTGCTCTGTTGTACGATCATATATGCAATTGAATTGTACCCTGCGCGAGTGGGATCGGGGCACAGATAGCTATAGGGAACAGTTATTCCATTTTCAGCCTGGCTAGTGGAGCAAGTTAAGATATTTTCCTGAGGAGACACACCAGGCGCGCCACTGGACGTCCAAAACACGACCGTCTGTCCCATGGTATTGCTTTGTAGCTCATCGATACGTAGTACAAAACCTGCGTCGCTGATGGAAAATTGATCCGGAATAGCGATCGGGTTAGGGTTATAAATTGCAGGCTCTAGGCTCTGCTCGATTAATCCAGAGTTGAATGTTGCGATAACTATGGAATACTGTAGTGCTCCCGCACTTGGATTATTACCAGGCGCGGCAGAGACGCTTCCCATGTATCGTGTCTTGCTGCCAATTTTGAAAGTGCTTAGGCCATCTGCATTGGTTATCGTTGTAATATTTCCGTGAGAATCAGCGGAGATCGGATTATTGTCACCATCAAAGAAACAGAGGTCAGGTGTTCTCGGGCTAAAATACCAGAGTATACTTTGATTTTGCTGTGGAGCGTTGTTGGATAGGAGGCGGAATACAAAGGTTATAATCTGGCTATTGTCTGTTGGGTCGACCGTTTGTCCACTTGGTGGATTGTGGGCAAATGTGGTCTCTAGAAGAATTGAACAATCGGGTAATTTCTCCTCCTCATAATCATAATCGAAGCTGCATATGCCGAGCGCGTTCGGGGCCAGGGCAGTGAAGTGCACTAATCCCGGGATTGTTCCCTTTACGATCGCTGTAGCTATTCCATCGGAATCGGTCAGTGAATCATAGTGTAGAATAACTGCTTCATCTGACGGGGCATCCCAGACCATACTATAGTTGGCTAGAGGATTATCGAACTGATTGGTCAGTCTCAATGTAACCAATGTGGGTGTATCAGTGGTAAGCTGGCTTTCGTTCGGAGGTGATATAAGCTGCAGTTTGTTCTTTAGGCCGCTTTTTGTAAATGTCCAAGTCTGCTCACCGGCTGTGCCGTCTGATGCCGTGACAGTCATTATTGTTGTAATCGGCGGCTGCGGGAATCCGCTCACTGTTTGATAGCGAATACGGTTTGTCGATATCCCGTTGACTGTTGTAGTGCTGGGGGTTTCGACTTCTACGCCATTGGTGCAATTCCATGACAGCGAGGCGCCGTTAACCGGGTTTCCTGCGGCGTCGTTATAGGAAGCGCTCACGCTTACCCACTGGTCATAGCGCATGCTATCACTTGTTGTCGGGCTTATGACAATGCCTGTGGTACCGAAAGACAGAGATATTGATGTGGGTACACTGTCGGCGTACTCGGAGACTTGGAGCAAGGTATTAACTTTAGCAGAGGCAGTTACCTGAAATTTTGCAGTGCCGTTAGAGTCTGTCTTTGGATTAGGATCGCTGATTGTAAGCAAGGGGTTGGGAGTAACAACCAAACTGCGGCCCGCTATTTTTTTACCACTGGGGTCTTGAAGCATAACTTCAACATCCAAAGGCTTCCCGATGGGATAAGGCCCCTGATCTGCTGGCGCTATCTGTTTGACGACATTTGCAACCAGTTGGTATGTGGCTATATAGGGCGCGCCTTGCGGGGGAGTTACCGTGACGACGATATCTTGAACAGTTCCTTGTGGAATGTCCTTGGAAGTCAGAATGCTGGATGCGATTCCGTTCGAATTTGTCTGAGATACTGGTGGGTCAAAATAGCATTGTGCTGTGGGGCGTCCGCTAGCACTCCAGTCGATATTGTATCCGGCACGCGGCGAACCGTTTTCATCCTGCAAAACGATGGCAAAACGGAAAGGTAGGCCAGCGTTGAAGCTTACACTGGTGTCTGGGCTGACCGAAACAAAACGATCACCGCCTATTTTGAAGCTCGGAAAATCGAAGACAAAGTATTCGTCATTCAGCGACCCAACAACTGAAGCGCACAGATCGACGTCTCCGCTTTCGCCAAGAGACACATAATCGCACTCTATTTTTGATACGGCGATCCCATACGCATCGGTCATGCTGATCGCTGGCGAGATTGTTCCATTCGTCGATCCACCCGTTAGAGACCATTGTATGCTCTGGTTACTACAGAAAGAACCATTGGAATTCATGCAAAGCGCGCGAATTGGGTATTTCCGTCCAGGTTGCAGTAGGGAACCATTCGGAGGCCAGAAATTGTTGACCTGGCCTAATGTTGATGCAGCATTCCCGACCTCATACTGCGAGTTGTATTCGAGACCGTTCGATTTATCCTGAGCAAGAAGTGATATCGTTCCCCCAGGTATTGCCCCCATCGGGAACCTAACTGATACATACAAATAGTCATTATATACATCTGTGTACTGGTCTGCCATTCCCGGTTTCGTAGTATAGTATATCGTTCGATCTAAATTGATAAATCCGTAGCCGTCACAGTATAAAAAACTGAATTTCGTTGGGTTTTCGGAGGTGACCCCTGTCCTCCCGCTTATGTCATTTCTAGGAAACACGGTCTGGAACACGGCGCCACTGGCGACGGGCGGCGCTGGCTCCGATTCTCCAAAAAGGCATGCAAACTCCAGTTTATCGTCGGGTTCCTGCTGCGCCCATACGGCTAAGCGGATCGTAGTGTTACGATCAGAACTATCAAGCGGGACTCTGATGCGATTGGTGCCCAATCCCTGGCTATCTGTCAGGGTTGTTGGCTGGTGTAGAAGGGCATTGCCTTCAATGATGCGCCACATAAGCCGCTTTTTGAACAGTGGGTTTCGATGTGAATCTTCATAAGAAACGGCCAGCTCGACATAATCATTTGCAGGCAATGCAGAATGATCGTTTAGGCTTTTTAATTCGAATGAGAGTATATTTTTACTTTTAGTGAGAATGACGTTTCTCATTCATCCCTCCTGGATGCTGATTATAAAGTAAATTAAAGGTAAATAAAACTGACGATCATATTTACAGATGAACGTCAGTTATTAATTACAATTATTTATATTAAAATAATTATCAAACAAGAATCATTATAATTTAGATTGGTCCTACTGTATTTATTAATCCTGAGTAGTATTGTTGTGGCATGGCGGAAACAGTGTCAGATTTTGCTTTCTTCAGGGTGTAATCGATATAAATCGTTCCAGGTACCGCACTTGCATTCATGCCGCATCCTTGAAGATCAGAGCTTTTAATTTTTGATGTTATCTTTTTACTTGTAATATCATTATCGTTTACAACAATTTGAGCAAGTGAAATAATTTTATTATTTGGTTGATTTGTTCCCTGATTATATGAATTGATGTAAACAGTTAAATCTATCACGTCGTCTTTGGCTATATTATCCGGATTACCCTCTGGGATGTCTATATAAACTGGCAGGTCTTTTGACGCATCATTGACTGTCGCCGCATGAGCCGGCAAATACGGACTCTGGGTGAGTGTGCGTAAAGGTGAAGGCAGAGGCTTCGTCAGTATTGCACCAGTAACTTTTGTCCAAGCTGTCACCGGAGCAGCGGAAGAAGTACCATTCACGATAATGTAACCGAATTGGTTTGGTTCTTCCGTCAATAGCATATTCGTGGGAACAGTGAATCCGTCATTAAAAATGGTTGAAAATAGCCCGGTGACGGATTGTGATCCATTGACAAGCAATGCTGTCATTGCCTCTGGGAAGTTAGTAAAGTCCTTTGTTGTCGACGGCAATCCGATGTTTATATAGGGAGTTCCTGAACCTAGATCGATCACGCCATCATCATCATGTACAACTGGCGGACCGTATTTGGTGGTCAATCCCACGTAGGATGAGAACACTACAATCGGCGGATCCAAATCATTCGCACTGTCGGGATCATCCTCAACAATGAGCCCAGTTTTGACGATAGTCTTCTGTTGAGCGGCCAGATAGAATGAATATTCTCCCTCCTCGTCGCTAATCAGATAACTTCCCCAAACGTTGTCGTATTCTAGCGATTTGCCCTTGCTGTCCATAACGATTAATGTAGGTGGGTCTGTATAAAACTGAAGTATTTTTCCTTTAACAGGATCAGATGTTCCGTCGCTGATGCTTGCCGTGACATGAATAGCGTAATCAGATGAGTTTGAAACGGCTGTTCCGATCGGAGTGTCCTTAGATGTGGTCTTATCAAAGCTATATTTTATTGTATAGGTCATTAGAAGTCTCCTGCCTAAAGTTTGCCCCTTGAGAATGCAGAAGGAGTGGATGGTGAACAACTGTCATCACTGACATGGATTGCTGCTACGGTGTCTCGTGGCGCGAACTGTTATCGCTTCAACTCACAGCGATGAGTTATATCTGATCTTATAGATATTTAGATTTTTAAGGCTTTCTTCTGTTGTTTACAGATTTAGTAAATCTAAATTTTATTATCGAGGTTATATTATTGATTATTAAATTATATCAAAATATAAATATAGTTACAAAATAATGAGAAAATAATCTCAATATTATTGGAGTTTGACGCAAATATAATATCAATGTTAATTTGATTTAATTCTATATGAACTATTATTAATTAGGGATGTATAATGCTTAAGCGATTAAACGGCAAAAATGTATTATTCCTGCGATTTCTCTTTCTGAGTGCTGGAACAGCTTTGGCTATGACCCCCGTGCTTGCCCAAACGGTTGGCGGAACCGGTGGCGGAAATAATGGTGGCAGTTGCGCAGACTACGGAACGGGAGGGGCGCCGTCTCAGAACGGACAGGACGGAAGTTTAACGAAATTTGGCAATTGTGGTGGCGGTGGTGGCGGTGGAGGCGGGGCCGGCGGTGCTGAAGGAGGCGCCGGCGGTGGCGTTCAGGACAGTGATAACGGTATCGGAGGAGTTGGGGGGCGAGGCGGGACGCACGGTGCTATAATTGATACCGATAACCAACTTTATACGAATGGCGGAAATTTGGCGGGTGGCGCCGGAGAAAAGGGCGGCAATGGCGCTGATGCGAACGCGACCTATTATAGTGGCGGTGGCGGCGGTGGTGGTGGTGCCGGGGGCTATGGTCTGGTTGCAAATCGCGCTTCTACCATCACGAATAGCGCGAACGCGACTATTCAAGGGGGGGAAGGTGGCGCCGGGGGGGATGGCGGTAATGCGCCCGCCTCCGCATACCCGGGCGGCGGCGGAAATGGTGGCGATGGCGGGGTAGGTATTTGGCTAAATTCTGACAATATTGCTGTAACAAATCATAGTGTAATTGTTGGTGGGAAAGGTGGTGATGCTGGACTGTCTGGGAAACGACCGGATCCTGATAGTGGGCAGGATGTGTATCATGATCAAGGTGGTGATCCTGGTGCGGGCGGTACAGCTATATATGCTGTAGGTACGGCTGGCGGTCAGATATCCAACGTGACAGGCGCAAGTATCGTCGGCGGCGATGGCGGTGTCAGCGTTTCGCAGGCTGAGGCCCTTTCTACATACGCGAATGCCGATGGCGGCCGCGGCGGCGATGGTGTTGCCGGTTCCGTGACTATTCAGAATGAGGGGTCCATTCTGGGTGGTAACGGCAGTGATGCCAGCGAAGGCAGTCCGTTTAGACCCGGTGGATCGACAACTCCCCCAGCTTTCATCGGTGCGAATGGCGGGGCTGGAGGCCGCGGGATTGCTTCAGATGCCGGAATAAATTCAATATCCAACAGTGGTAACGTCGTTGGTGGAAATGGCGGAAATGGAGGTGCGGTCAAAGCGACCAATTCTGCGACTTCAGGTAATGGGGGCGCAGGTGGGAGCGGCATTTTTGCGTCGTCGGGTAATACCATAACAAACTCTGGGACCGTCACTGGCGGCAATGGTGGCGACGGTGCGATTGTTTTCAACACCGATGTGACAAACGGAAATGGCGGCAACGGTGGCGACGGTATTAGCGGTGCCGGAATATCGGTTATCAACAGCGGAACGGTGACTCCCGGAACTGGAGGCGCAGCAGGAAGCGGACAAGCTGGCAAGGATGGTATTGCGATACACTTGCTGTCGTCATCTTCCGGAAACTCGCTTGAAATTCAAAAAGGTTCCGACATTCACGGTGATGTAGTCGCGGAAGGAGGGGATAACGTTTTCATTCTCGGTGGAAGTCAGGATGAGAGTTTCTCCGGCACTCTGTCGTCAACCATCGATAATGCGTCGGACTATCAGGGCTTTCAGACGTATAGAAAATCTGGAAGCAGCACCTGGACGCTTGCGGCTTCATATAACAATGATTGGCAAATTCGCGGTGGCACTTTGGAAGTTGGCGACAGCGGAGTGATTGCCGATACAAGTACGATCGATACCGGAGATGCGAGTGGTTCTGGCTTTCTGTCCTACAAGCAGTCGGTCGGAACAATTACTACGTTTGGAGGATTGATCACCGGTACGGGCGGTCTGCAGCAAGTAGGCAAGGGTACCCTCGTTCTCACCGGTAATAATGAATATGTTGGCGGCACGACGATCTCTGACGGCACCTTGCAAATCGGTGATAGCGGAAGCACCGGCAGTGTTGTCGGTAGTATCTCCAATAGTGCGCAACTGGTCTTTAAGCGCAACAATGTCCTGAATTATGGCGGTGTGATTTCCGGCACGGGCTCTGTCGTGCAGACCGGCACCGGCACGTTGGTTTTTTCGGGTGATAATGATTATGTTGGTGTCACGACGATTTCGGATGGCACTTTGCAGATTGGAGATGGCGGCGGCACGGGCAGTGTTGTCGGCGATATCACCAACAATGCGCGTCTGGCCTTCAACCGCAACAATGCTTACGCTTATAACGGTTTGATTTCCGGTACGGGCTCTGTTGTGCAGGCGGGGACCGGTACTACGACGCTGACAGGCCAGAACACCTATGCGGGTGGCACGGTTGTGTCTGCGGGCGTCCTTCAAGTGTCCAGTGACAAAAATCTCGGTGCAAGTTCGGGCAACCTGACCATTGACGGCGGTACTTTTGCCAACACGGCTGCTTTGACCAGTGCACGCGCTGTCAATGTCACTGCAAATGGCGGGTCGATCCGCACGGATGCCACTTTGACCCTGACCGGAGCCTTTGATGGTTCGCCGGCTTCAGACTGGCACAAGACCGGTACCGGCCTTCTGGTGTTTGACAGCAGTGCGACCGGTGACGTTGGCGCTGGAGCCAATGTCGACGCTGGCAAGATCGTTGTTGAGGGCAGCCTCGATGGAAGCTTCGCTGTAAACAGCGGTGCGACGCTTGAGATCAGTGGCACGCAAGGGGGCGATGTCAATGTGAACGCCGGTGGCACATTGATGGGGTCCGGTCAGGTCGGCCAGAATGTCGTGGTCGCGGACAATGGCAATTTGCAAGGCAAATATGGCCAGACGCTTCAGATTGGCGGCAATCTTGCTCTTGATGCCAACAGCCAGGTCAATGTCACACTCGGCATGCCGAGCCAGACCGCCCTTTACGATGTGCAGGGCAATGTCACTCTGGCCGGGTCGCTGAACATCACGGACGGCGGCGGCTTCGGTCCGGGCCTTTATCGTCTCATCGACTATCAGGGCAACCTGACGGACAATGGGATGACCATTGGCACGGCTCCGGGAGGTGATCCCACACGGATGTGGATCGATACGGATGAGGCGAACAAGCAGGTCAATCTGATGAGCAGCTACGGGGTCAGGCTGAACGTCTGGGATGGCGGCAATGGTGCCTGGAACCTTGTGTCCGATCATTCCAATGATGTCTGGACGGATAATGCAGACAATATCAAGGGTCCTTATGATCAGGGGTCGTTCGCCGTGTTTCGGGGTACGCCGGGTACGGTGACGATCAGCAATGCCGCAGGCAATGTGACGGCATCCGGTCTTAATTTTGCAACCGATGGCTATGTTTTGGCGGGCGATGCGCTCGATCTCGACAATACCGACCAGCCGATTATCAACGTCGGTGACGCCACCGATGCAAGCAAATCGATGACGGCAACTATCGCGGCGACGCTGACGGGCAGCAAGGGCATCAACAAGACCAACTACGGCACCTTGGTTCTGACGGGTGCGAACAGTTATAGCGGCGGGACGACGGTGACAGGTGGTGTCCTGCAGATCGGTGACGGTGGCAATACGGGCAGCATCAAGGGTGACGTTGCGGTTTCGAGCAGCGCCTATGGTGACGGCACGCTGGCCTTCAACCGGAGCGATGATACGGAGTTTGACGGCAACATCACCGGTGATGGCAAGGGTGGTGTGGTCCAGAAAGGCACAGGCACAACGACGTTTACCGGCGACAACACCTTCTCGGGCGGTCTGACGGTTGAGAATGGCGGGGTCAAGGCAGGTGTCGCTGGCCATGCCTTCGGCACGGGCACCTTGAAGGTCAAGGCGGGTGCAACGGCCGATCTCGGCGGCTTCGACACGACGGTCGGCGGTCTTGCGGCCTTCGACGCGAGCGGCACGACGGGCGATGGCGATATTGCACTTGGATCGGGCAAGCTGACGGTCGAACAAAGCTTCGACAGCAAGTTCTCCGGTGTAATCTCTGGTGCTGGCGATTTGACCAAAAGTGGCACTGGTACCCTGACCCTCAATACGGCCGGCACCTATACCGGTGCGACCAATGTCGATGGCGGCACGCTGAAGCAGGGCGCAGCTGGTGTCTTCAACAATGCATCGTCGGGCTACACTGTCGGTACAGACGGGACGCTCGATCTTGGCGGTTTCGATACCACGCTGGCCGCGCTGTCGAATGGCGGTCTCATCACGATGGGAACACAGCAGACGGCAGGTACGACACTGAGCGTGACCGGCAACTATACCGGCACCGGTGGCACGGTCGTCATCAATACGGTGCTCGGCGACGACAGTTCCAAAACCGATCGCCTGAAGGTGGGTGGTGACACATCCGGCACGACCAATCTGAAGGTCAACAATCGCGGCGGACTGGGGGCACAGACTGTCAACGGCATCGAAGTGGTCGAGGTTGCCGGTCAGTCGAACGGAACCTTCTCGCTTGTCAGCGACTACACCACCAAGGACGGTCAGAAGGCGGTTGTGGGCGGTGCCTATGCCTATACGCTGCAACAGGGGGCGGGCAGCGGCAACAAGGACGGCAACTGGTATCTGACCAGCCAGACGACACAGGAACCGCCGGCCCCCGATTGCCAGCAGACCAATACCTGCCCGGTCGATCCGGACAACCCGCGCTATAGTGCCGGTGTTCCGGTCTATCAGGGCTATGCGCAGAACATGCAGGTGCTCAACAAACTGCCCACGCTGCAGGAACGTGTCGGCAATCGCTATCTGACGAGCGGGAACGACAACGACGCGAGCAATACAGGCAGCAGCACTGTCGACAGCCGCGGGATCTGGGCGCGCATCGAGGGCGCGCATAACCGGCTTGAGCCGCACAGCGCGACCGGCATGAAGCAGGATATCAACAGCTTCATCATGCAGACCGGTGTCGACGGGCAGTTCTATGAGGATGCCAACGGGAAGCTGATTGCCGGGATCACCGGGCAATATGGTACGGCGCATGGCAATTCCAGCTCGTTCTTCGGTGACGGTTATACCGACACCAGCGCCTGGAGCCTTGGCGCGACCGCAACCTGGTATGGCAATGACGGCTTCTATGTCGATACGCAGGGCCAGCTGACATGGTTCGACAATGATCTCAACTCCGATACGGCCAATAGCGGGCTGGCCGATGGCGCAAAGGCCTTCGGCTATGCGCTGAGTGCCGAGGTGGGGCAGCGGATTGCGCTCGACGAACATTGGTCGCTGACGCCACAGGCGCAGCTGATGTGGTCGTCACTCGATGCGGATGCGTTCCACGACATCTGGGGCAACCGCGTGCACATGCAGGATGGCGACAGCCTGACGGCACGCATTGGTCTTGCCGCCAACTATCAGGACAGCTGGCAGGGGGATGACGGCCGCATGGTCAACACATCGGTCTATGGCATCGCCAATGTCTATCAGGAGTTCCTCGGCGGCACCCGCATCAATGTGGCTGGTGTCAACGTCGATACCGACAACGACAAAACCTGGGCCGGCATCGGCGCCGGCGGCACCTATGCATGGGCCGACAGCAAATATGCAATCTACGGCCAGGGCTCCATCAACACCTCCCTCAACCACTCAACCGACAGCTATGCCGTCAAGGGGAATGCTGGCTTCATCGTCAGGTGGTAACCAACAAGCCACAACCAAAAATCGCCGCAATACAAGGCTCGCGCCTCCAAAGGACCTGCGCGAGCCTGCTTTCCTAACGCTAAAAGAAGGGCGGATGTGCGCATACATTCTTGTCAGCCATGTATTACAGCGGCCGCCGTCCGCTAGCTTTGATTTAACCAGTACTAAGTCTAGTTATCCTGCCCTGTCATCGCGCTGATAAATCGTGAGAACAGCTCTCCCTGCGAATTGATGTGAAGTTTACCGTATATATTGCGTCGATGGATGCGCACGGTTCCACATGATATTCCTAAAGCATGTGCGGTCGCTTCGGCTGAATAGCCTTTCAGAATATACTCTGTTACCTCCACCTCACGGGTGGTTAAAATCTGACGTCCCAGATTGCGAAAAGCATGCTGGATGATTTTTGAAAGATTGTCTGTTTCCGGTTGCTGAGAGGTTTGGGTGAATTGCTTCGACAAGTCCGCCCAATTGTGCCGTCCTACTGCACCAATGAATGGCACCAGTTCCCCCAGCTTGCGAAATTCATGCGCAGAAAACGGCTTTGAAGTTCGCATGGCAGAAATTACAATGCAGATATTTGGTTCAACATTGAACATGAACCCGATTTCTTCGGCCAGTTCCGTTTGGACATAGTAGTTACGGAAATACTCTCCCTGATAAAAACGGTCGGGTGCCATATCCCGCAATCGTACGAGGCGGGGATCACCGGGCCGGGATGATTGCAGGTAAAATGGATCGAGGAGATAAGGTCCTTCCTGATAGTCCTCGACCATAACCTTGTGTTTCCATACGGGGAATTCTGAATGCAGAGCGATGGGGCGCCGGTTGCCACAATAGGCGAAGGTCACCGTATGCTCGAAAGGCACCACGCTGCGGATCGCTTCGATCAGCGTTGCTGGAAAATGTGGCTGGTGTAACGCATCAATGACCCGTGCAGACGTCTGCGCCCAGTTCATTCGGAATCTCCGTCTCTATGCCTTTTGTGATATATACACATATCGACTAGTTTTATATGTTTTTCTCAAAATAAGGGATATGCCGCTTTAGGCAAAGCTCTCTAGGGGAATATATTTTGATGGTATACGCTACCGAGGCTTCTGTTGGTCGAAGCAGCGACACTGTTGCGGAATTTGTCGGCACCACGAAACGCTATGGTGCCGTACTTGCAGCCAGTCAGCTGAACCTGCGAATCCGGCGAGGGGAGTTTCTTTCCTTTCTCGGACCATCGGGCTGCGGCAAGACGACAGCACTGAGGATGTTAGCCGGATTCGAGCAGCCAAGCGAAGGCGAAATATTGATCGACGGGTCAGAGGTGGGGACGACACCGGCCTACAAGCGCCCCGTCAATATGGTATTTCAAAGCTACGCTCTCTTCCCGCACATGACCGTAGCCCAGAATGTGGCTTATGGATTGAGGCAGCGTCGACCGCGATTGGCAAAGGCCGAAATCGCGCTTCGCGTCGCAAAAGCATTGGAAACCGTTCGCCTTGCTGATTTCGGCGGGCGGCGGATCTGGGAGATGTCGGGTGGCCAGCAACAGCGCGTGGCACTTGCCCGTGCGATCGTGAACGAGCCAAAGATATTGCTGCTCGATGAACCCATGGCCGCACTCGACGCCAAGCTTCGGACCGAGATGCAGCTTGAACTTTTGTCGCTACAACGCGAGCTGGGCATCACTTTCGTTCTCGTCACTCATGATCAGCAGGAAGCATTGTCGATGTCCGACCGCATCTGCATCATGGGGCATGGTCGTATCGCTCAGATAGGGACGCCGCGCGAACTCTATGACCGTCCTGCCAATCGCTATGTTGCCAACTTTGTTGGGCGCGCCAACATTCTCGCCGGGAAGGTCGAACATACCGACGGTGACGATGTGGCGGTGAGCCTGGCTTCGGGCCACAAGGTGGTAGTTGAGACAGCTTTTGCTGTGGCGCCCGGCGATGTTGTCGACGTCATGATCCGACCTGAAGCGCTGCGCCTGACTATCTCCCCAACGGAGGGGGAGCAGACGATTGAAGTACAGGTTGCCAACAAGATTTTCCTCGGCGAGCACATCGAATTCCTGCTGACGCACCCGGTTCTGGGCCAATTGCAGGTTCTGGTTCCGAGGCAGGCGGAAAGAGCATTGCCGGGCGTCGAAGTGGGCTCGAGCGCGCATCTTGTCTGGGATCGTGGAGCAGGACTGATCCTTGAGCGTGGCGAATGAGTTTTGCGAGTTTGGCGTCTGGCTGGCATCCGTGAGGACAAACCTCAAGCGCCAAATTCGATCTGCTGACAATAAACGGGAGGGATGAAATGACGAAGAACGACAAGCCGGTTTCCCGGCAGACTTTCATGGAAGAACTGCGCCGTTACCAGAAAGGTTCGGTTACACGCCGCCATTTTTTGGGCGTGACCGGATTGGGTGCCGCAACGGCGGTCCTGGCGGGCGCAATACCGGGACTTTTGCCAACACGTTCCTGGGCAGGCGACATTGGTGACCGGGTTTCGATCGCAACATGGCCAAATTATCAGGACCCCGACAATTTGGCGGCCTTCCAGAAAGCGACTGGCGCAGCGGTGCAAGTGAATGTTTTCGGTTCAAACGAGGAAATGTTCGCCAAGCTGCAGGCCGGTGGAGCAGGCTGGGATATTGTGGTCGCTACGAACTACGCTATCAGCACCTATGCCGACAGCAAGATGATAGAGCCACTCGATCTGACAAAAATACCCAACTACAACGCCGAGTCCTTCGAGGCGCGTTTCGCAACGCCCGGCACTGTCGACGGCAAGCTCTACGGTATCCCAAAACTATGGGGCACAACGGGTATGGCCTGGGACAGCAACAAGGCGAAGACACCTTTCACCAGCTGGAAGGATTTTTTCGACCGGACCAAAACCGACTTTTCAGGTCGCACAATTATCCACGACTATCAGCTGACCGCTATCGGAAATGCCCTGAAATATTACGGCTATTCGTTCAATTCCGTCGATCCGAAGGAATTGGCCGATGCAGAGAAACTGCTGATCGAGGTGAAGCCGCATCTCTTTGCCATCACCTCCGACTATCAGCCCTCCATGCGTAACGGCGATGCCTGGCTGACGATGTGCTGGACCGGAGATGCGAAACAGATGAATCGCGATCTGCCGGAAATCCAATACACGCTCGGAAAGGAAGGCGGCGAAATCTGGTCCGATTTCTATACCATTCCCACAAGCGCGCCCAATCGTGAAGGCGCTTACGCATTGCTGAACTTCCTGCTCGATCCTTCGGTCAATGCGCGCGAGGAACTCTTCCATGGTTATCCGGTGCCCGACGCACGCGTCGAAGCTCTGGTGCCGGAGGAAATGCGCAATGATCCTATCCTTCATCCGGCGGCGGAACTTCTGTCGACACTGGAGTTCGGGGCGGCGGTCACGTTGACCGATCCAAACCGGGCAGAACTTATTGCCCGCTTCAAATCGGCATAACGGACGGACACAATGGCACTGTCTCAGCGAAAAATGCGCTGGCTCCTGCTGGGGCCGGCGGGCCTGTGGTACGCTGCGCTCCTTGTACTGCCGCTGGCGGTCGTCCTCGTCTATTCCTTCGGGGAGCGCGGGGCAGCTGGCGGTTACGAGCCGGCTTTCACCCTTGCGCAGTACGCCAATCTGGGAAGTCGCTGGGCCGCATTCCGCAACACATTGACGCTGGCGCCCATCGGCACCATCGCGGCGCTGCTGATCGCTTATCCGCTGGCCTATTATCTTGCATTGCGGGTCGGCAAGCAGTGGCGAACATTGCTGCTTGTGTTGGTGATTGTGCCATTCTGGACTTCGATCCTGATCCGCTCCTATGCGTGGATCTTTCTTCTTGGCGGGCGGGGAATTCCCCAATTGCTGTCGGCGTTCGGGCTCGGTGAGTTCCGCCTGATCAATACGCCTTTCGCCGTTCTGGTGGGCATCGTCTACGGTTATCTGCCGCTGATGTTCTTCCCGATCTATGTGAGTCTCGAAAAACTCGACCGACGGCTGTTGGAAGCGGCAGACGATCTTGGGACGCCACCCTGGCGGCGTTTCCTGCAGATTACCCTGCCCCTGTCGCTCCCCGGCGTGGCAACCGGCTCGATGCTCGTCTTCATTCTGCTCATGGGTGAATATCTCATCCCGCAGATGCTGGGTGGAGGCAACGTTTTCTTCGTCGGAAATGCGCTGGTCGACCTTTTCCTGCAATCGCGTAACTGGGCGTTCGGCTCCGCCGTGTCGATAACGCTGGTGGCGATCATGTTGCTTGTCGTCTCCCTTTACATGCGTTTCCTGCGCTTGATGGGGACAGCGCGCGACGATGTCAGTTTGATGTGAGGAAACCATGCGCATTTATGCTTTTGCAGTTTATCTGTTCCTCTATCTTCCTATCGGGATTATCGCGCTGTTCAGCTTTTCTGCGGGCCGATCGGCGAGCCAGCTTCAGGGTTTCTCGACGCAATGGTATTCCAAGGCACTCGACAACCCATTCGTTATCGATGCTCTCAAGACTTCGGCATCAGTCGCGTTGACATCGGCGTTCCTGTCTTGCCTGCTTGGCACGATGGCTGCGATTGCATTGACGGGCCTGAAAGGAAAATTGCGCGTTCTCTTTGATGCCCTCATCTATATTGCAGTGATGATCCCAGGCATTGTCATCGGCATTGCAACGCTGATCGCGTTGGTGACCGTATTCAACACCGTTAATCCCTGGCTTCAGGCGGTGACGGGTTTGAAGCTCTCTTTGGGGTATGGCTCGCTCATAGCGGCGCATGTGCTGTTCACCATGTCTCTCGTTATCATTCTGGTGCGTGCCCGTATCGACGGCATGGATCGTTCTTTGCTGGAAGCTTCCTTCGATCTCGGTGCAGGGCCAATCGGCACCTTCCGGCAAGTAACCCTGCCAATGCTGATGCCTGCGATAATGGCCGGATTCCTGCTCAGTTTCACCTTCAGTTTCGATGATTTCATCATCGCTTTCTTTGTTGCCGGGCCAGAAACGACCCTTCCGATCTACATCTTTTCGTCAATCCGTCGCGGAGTGACGCCGGAGATCAATGCCATCGGCACGATGGTAATGGTGTTCTCTCTGCTGCTGCTTGTCTTCGCACAAATCATTCTCCGGCGCGGGAAACCGGCAGGTCATTAGATGCCAAAAGCATTTCAAGCGCCTGCCTTCCTCCTGTTCTCCGCGATCATTCTAGGGAAAAAATCATGAAATCTTGTCTTGAGGGCCGGGTTGCCCTTGTCACTGGCGCCGGATCAGGTATCGGCCGCGCAGGCGCGATTGCCATGGCGGCAGAAGGCGCAACCGTTGTAGTTACGGATCTTCGCGCGGAACTTGCTGAAGCGACTGCGCAGGCGATCAGAGATGCCGGAGGGCAGGCGGAGAGCGCAGTGCTCGATGCCCGTGATGACGCCGCCATCACAGAAACAGTTTCCGGCGTTGCCGCTCGTTACGGACGACTTGATGTTGTGCATTCGCATGTCGGCATCCAGATTGCAGGCAAACTGGAGGATGTGACGCCTGCCCAGATGGATCTGGCGTGGGCGTTGAATGTGCGGTCGCATTTTGTTGTGGCGCAGGCCGCGCTTGCGCCAATGCGGGCGCAGGGCGGGGGATCGGTGATTATTACTGCCTCCAATTCCGGATGCCAGTATGATCGCGGCATGATTTCCTATGCCACCACCAAGCATGCAGCGGTGGCGATGGTACGGCAGATGGCGGCTGACTATGCGCGGGAGAACATCCGGTTCAATGCGCTTTGTCCGGGATTTGTCGATACGCCTTTCAATGCTGGCTTTGAACAGCAGATGGGTGGTCGAGAGGCTCTCGAAAACTACGTCGCCGAAACAATACCGATGGGGCGCTGGGCATCGCCAGAGGAAATTGCAGCCGGTATAGTATACCTCGCCTCGCCGCAGTCGGCTTTCGTGACTGGTCTCGCGCTGGTCATCGACGGGGGCGAAGTTCTTTAGAACGATGGGCGGGCCGTGCTTGGTGTGCTATGTGACATACCCATAAAAGAGTATGTGATTTGACGGATTTCGAATGGTCAATGCTTGAACCACTTATTCCGACCGAAGTGCGCGATAAGGAGCGTATTGATAATCAGCTCCTCATCGATCCGCGTTCATCAACATGGGACCAAAGATCCGAAAAAGCGAAAGATCAAGTTGCATGGGTCGCTCGCTGATTTCATAAGAGACAGATTGCAGTGCGTGACAAGAGCTTTCCTTGCGGGGGTATCTTTAAGCCAAGCAAGATTGCCCTCGTGTTTGATCGATTTGGAAGGCGGCGCCACATTAAGTTGCGCGCAAGCTTGGGTGGTATGTGAGGAGAGATGAAGCAACAGGTACGGCAATAAGGGTGAAACAGACTGCAAAGCGAAAGATGAAGCCGAAACTGGCAAAGCAGCGGGCGTCAGTGTCCCGACCTCATGTTAGTCCAACAACGCGGCATCAAGATTCGGTTGTGCGGATCATAGCATTCGATTCAACTAACCGACAGAACCGCTCGCTTACCGGTATCCCTGATATCACGGCAACGCGATGGACGTGTTTTGGCATTGCCATGCTCTTGTCGTGTGTTGCGTTGGCGCTTCCTGCACTCACGTTTCTCATCCGACCCAGCCTTGACCATGATCCGATAGCCCTCATTGTATCGACACTCATCGCAGCAATGCTTCTTGTTCCGGTCTTCATGTTTGCGCGCGCTGGTCTTTTGGCTGGTGCCTGGATCACGATAACACCACAGAATGTCCAATATGGAACAGGTGATGGGCTTGCGGATCAGCAAGGCACGGTAATCGAATGGGCGCGCATAGCGCCCGATCAGATGGCACGTTATGACGTGCGTCTCATTTTGAAAGGGCCCGTGCGGGAGCCTCGGATAGCGTTCGGTTATAAAATGCCCGACGGAACGCAGAGCGAGTATTCGCTTCCAATGTCATTGCGGGAACGTGGCATGCAATGTCTGTGGTTCGTCAATGCTGACGCCCTGCGTATTGCTCTGCTACAGAACATGGCAGCTCGCTCGAATTTGCGTTTCGACCCGGATATTTTCGTTGAAGCCGGTATTGATCCGGAGACGTGGCATCTGATGCCAAAGCCCCGCAAGGTTGAGTGGGCGATAGCCATAGCTTCGATGGCAGCGGTGTTGATATTCGGCAGTTTTATATCGGCGACGACATCTGTCGTGTTGGTCGTAGGGGGTGTTTTCGCAATTCTGGGATTGGGCCTTCTTGCAACATTCAGTTTCAGGAAGAGAGCTTATCCGGGTTTCGATCACGTCATCTGTTTTCGTGAAAACCGATAGTTCGTGCTGGGTTATTGCGGTTCTTCCATATCCGCATAAACCAGATAGCGAAGCGGCCCAGGCGTGATAGCATCGAATGGATAACAGGTCGCCAGCACAACATGGCGGCCTTCGCTATTCACGGCGATCTTCGCTTCATCCCAACGCGCGACGGCCATATGACTGACACGATAGGAAATCGTCTTACCGTCGCTGCGGGTGACGAGTATCTGGTCGTTCTTCTCGATATTCTTCAGAAAAGCGAAATGTGTGTCGCGATGCGCAGCATAGACGGCTGTTCCCCGTTCGCCGGCCATCGACGTATTGTCCAGATGACCGGGGCCGAAAGCCAATGCCTGACCGCTGGCGCCTTTCAACGCGATGGCGGATTCATTAAGTCGTGGAGCTTCGATGCGGGCAACCGGCCATGTATCGATCCAGCTCCAGGGTTTGACTGGTGCGCCAGTTTCAATGCTTTCCGCAAAAGCTCGTTCGAGGAGGATCTGTGCCACAAATGCCTTCGCATGGATCCAGATTCCCTGACTGGCAATTATCATCCCGAGCGCAATCAGCACCATGCCCACCGTGGGGAGTAGGGAGCGCCACAGTGCGCTCCCTGTCATAATCGGATTGATAGACATCACGCATTCTCCTTGCGGCGGAAGAACCAGAAGACGAACAGGCCAGTCAGCATCAAACCCAAGCCTTGCATGAGCAGTAGTGTCGCTGACGTTGCCGTCTGCGGCAGCGGGATCGACTGCGATGGCGATGATGGTGATGTAGGGCTTTCGTGGCTGCGGACAGCGTCATTTACACCATTCATGTCCATGTTTGCGTGATCCCCGACGGTGCGATCCGCACGGATGTCGAACAGCTTGTCATAGTCCCAGCCCGCGGGCAGTTGCAGAGGAATATCGGCACGGGTCAGCGGAGAATTTGCCGGTCGCGACGGTGTCTTGTCGACAGCCACAAGGCTCGTCAGCCGGCTGACCAGATGATGCTCCAGTGCAAGGTGGAGAATGCGCGCATCGGCAGCGTCCTGGGAAATTTTCCCAAGGGTTAGTTCCACTTCCGCATCATCGATTTTGCGACGTGCCCACAGTTTTGAAATGCCTTCAGCATTCATTGCCTGATCGAGTGGCAGATTGACTGTCCACGGACGGCCATCGATCTGGCCTTCAATAGCAAGGTTTCCGATCGCCTTGCCCATTCGCGCTGCGATGACAAGTGGTTCACCACGATAAAGATCGGGCAAAAGGGAAGGTGTCATGCTCACATTCTTTTCCGAGAAATTGGCCTTCAGATCGGTAACAGCCGGGTTTTCAAGCTTGTCGAACAGAGCCCGCATGCGTTCGTCCACTTCAGCCGCCGACCCGATATGGGTGAAGGTTCCACGTCCAAGTTCTGCCGCACGGTTCATCAGATAGGAGTTCGGGGCAGAGCCGATGCCGACCATGAAAATACGCGAGCGCCCCCGACGTGCTGCAACGGCATCCAGCAATTGCTGCTCATTGCTGATCTCGCCGTCGGTCAGAAACACGATCTGGCGCAATCCATTACCCTGATTACTGTCATCAAGCGCGGCATGAAGGGCAGGCAACATTTCCGTGCCGCCTTGCGCTTCAAGGCTCGTCACGAAACGGCGGGCGGACGCGATATTCTCCTGATTGGCATCGACTGAATCTTCGAAGAATTTGGTCAATGTGTCGTCGAAGCGGATCACGTTGAAACGATCTCCGGGCTGAAGTTGCGACAGTGCATAATCCAGGCTCGCCTTCGCCTGTTCAATGGAAGTACCACCCATTGATCCGGAATTATCGATCACGAAGATGACCTCACGCTGGACCTTTTTTGGGCTGGCAAGCGCCGGTGGCGTAACATAGGCAAGCACATAGTCATCCTTGCCGATATGTTCGCGGAACAGCCCGACTTGTGGTGCATCGCTTGCGACGGCGCTCCACTCCAGAACGAAATCACGATCAGCAGCTGCAGCTCCGTCCAGCGTGATTTCCCGTGTCGCGTCGTTCGTCGTATCGATCCTTACCTTGTGGAAAAGGCTCTCAACCTTTCCAAGCGGGAAGCCTGCCTTCAGTTTGACTGAGATGGTCACAGGATTGGTTCGCAGGGCAGTCGGTGGGGCCAAAGGCGTTACAAGCGGGGTATTGTAAGTATCAGGCTTGCCCGTATCGCGCGACTTGCCCCAGCCGTTCTTTATTTCGACTTCCTGGACAACCGGGGAGGCATTGTCCGGATTGTAACGGGGTGCGACGACCAAAGGCACACGCAGCGAGAAACGCTCATCGGAAAGACGTACCGCCTGCTGATACTCGATCTGGATGACGACTTTCTCGTGCGGACCGATATTGGCGACCGCATTGGTAAACACGTTGGGTCGCTGCTGCTCGATCAGCGTTGCTTTTTTGCCTTCGCTTTTCGCCTGTTCATATATTTCGCGGGCTTTCTGCTTCTCCTTGATGTCAGCGACAATCACGCGATCACCGATAACCATCTTCAGCGAATAGACCGCACTTTCTTCTGGCAATGGGAAAACATACAAGGCTTCAACGAAACCATTGGTCGGGTTCTCGAATGCCTGCGTCAGCCGGGCTCGGGCCGTCGGCCCACTCACATCGAGATTGACGTCCGTTGCGAGCCGAGGCGCTTCGACGTAACGTCCGGCTTCGTTTGTCTCAAGCAGAAGGCTGCCGGATTGAACCTCGTTCGGCCTGACGAGAGCGGGTGTTTCAGCGCTGGCCTGCACGATCTGCAACAGACAGAAAATGACAGCCAGTGCTGGCAGCAACGCCATGTTGCAGAACCAGATGAACGAACAGAAGCGGGAGAGTACCCGACCTCTATTGCTATGATTTGGAAGATTTATCGCGGGTGACATGACGTGCTCCTTGTTCACCTCGAAGAACTGGAGCCATTGTCGCTGGAGCCACTGTTTCCACTCCAGCGTAAGCTTTGCCAAGTTTCAGCCGTCACTTTCCGCAAACCGCCTTGCCGGTTACGCATATGTGTGGAATTGTGCAGAAAAGTACGCAGTTCAGGATAAGCCATGTCCGATCAGGACCCTCATCTGCCCGACCAGATCAATGCCCGTGTTGCAGTCCGGGTTCGTGAGGAAATCGCCCGACGGCGTATTTCGCGCCAGCTTCTGGCCGATGAAGCGCGGATCAGCCTCTCGACTTTGGAAAAGGCGCTGTCGGGTCACAGGCCCTTCACGCTCGCAACCATCATCCGGCTCGAACAGGCAATGGGTGTCGCCCTGCGCGAACAGGCAGGTGAAGCGCCCGCCCAGCTGGCCAGAAATGGCGACAGTCACGCAGCGGAAGAGCTGGGCGCCTATTCGCGCGCCTCGGTTTCATGGCTCGAAGGTGATTACCTGACCTTGCGTCCGTCCTTTGGGGAGGACAAGGCCATCTTCGCTTACATCACGGAAATCGGTTGGGATTTCGATGCCGGGCATCTCAATTTTCGTGAGCGTGAACGTTCTGACGTCTCGTTCTCACAACAGGGGGCTGTCTCCGTTCCACATCTTTCGGGACACATCTATCTCGTCACGAATACATCCGGCCAGTACCGTATGGCCGTGCTCTCCCGCCCAAGCATCACAGGCGAAATGTTCGGCATCCTGACGACATTGCGCGCCGGGCAGGGTGCACATCTGACACCAGTTTCGACACCACTTGCACTTGTTCCCATGAAGCAGTTCGCTGATCCGTCATTTGGGCGGGTGCGACCTGGCGACATATCCTTTGCAGCTTATTCGGCAATTCTGCACAAGACATTGGGCGACGGCTATGCGGGTTTTATTTCAGGGTAATTTTACAGCGAAATCCAATTCGTTTTGGCCTTACTCCGTTCAATCCCTCTGTCCGTGAACGGTGTCGTTATGATGATTAAGTGTACTTCCGTAGCCATGAAATCTCGTATACTTTCCGCTGGCTAACTCCTAACCCGGAGGATTGTCGCGTTGAAAAATTTATTGAGCGCAGCATTTTGTGTCCTGCTACTTGGGGCTTTCAGCCAGTCCGCGTCCGGTGCGTCAATCGGTGCTGGCAATCCCTATCCTGTTAGCCACTACAAGTGCGAGGATGGCACTCAGTTGGCGGTACGCCTCTTCGGTGACCGTGCTTCCGTCTCTGTTAACGGCAATGCGGCGATTGATTTACCTTCTATCGGCAAAGAAGGTACGACCTATTCGAACGGCCGACAAACGCTGACCATCATACAGGGACGTCTCTCATGGGGCGTGGGCCGCGCTGTTCCTTCAGCATGCAAGGGCGGTTGAAGGGCAGGTCTTGCCACGTGGGAATTGGCAGGCATAGGAAATCAGTCCATTGAACTGATTTCCTTCGTTAGGTGCTTTGCGTGTTTACTGGAAATGGCCTAACTCGGACTGTGAATAATCCAAAACTTCTCCAGATCACTCGGATTGTCCCATGCTGCTACAGCGCCGGGACGAACGAGGAAGATATCGCCCGCCACGAATGTCACGCTTCCCTCATCAGGGTTTGACAATGTCACCTCGCCCCTGCGCAGCATCATCAATTCCGAGAATGAATAGGTGATCGGATGACGAGCATAAGGCGTCGTGGCCCAGATGCCCCAGGCGATTGGATCGTCACTTTGGAACTCGTGACGGGAAGTTGTTGGTGCAGGGGTGGTCAGAAGTGCCGGATTGGGCGCTCCGCCGGGTGACATGGGATGGTCAAGATCAAGTTTACCGAAGGATACGCTTAGGCTCTCTTGATGTATCGTGAGGATGACACAATCTGCCGCGCGCGCCTCCCATGAAAATATGCCTGCAGGCAGACTTGCTACCTCACCTTGGGTCAGTGTGATTTCGAGACCATTATTGTCCCGGATATTCAAAGCACCATCACGCAGCATTATGATGGAGGAAAACAGGCTTTCCACCCCTGTTCCTTGGCCAGAAAGGATTGCGCGTCCGAAGCCGAAAGGTTCCGTCGACTGACCGTCCAGGCTGACGGCTCGGAAAGCTGTTTCCAGATCGGAGCCGCAAGAAGGTGCAACGCCCAGATTGATTACGTTTCTCAGCACGTTAGGTTCTCTCTGCATGGGATTTATTTCGATGCGAAACCAAGGCTGTCCTTGATCCAGTACCAGCGGATGCCGAGGTCCATGACAGGCTTGCGGATCGCATGCCAGGCAAGGCGCGGTATATTTGTGGTTGGATAAACCATGGGGCGGCCTTCGGCGATATATTCGGCATACATCTTGCCAAAAGCGGTGGCCATGGCAACGCCCCGGCCATTATAGCCAAGCATGGCATGCAAGCCCGCAGCAGGATTGTGAAGATGTGGCAGGCCATCCATGGTCAGCGCCACGTGCCCGGACCAGTGATAATCGATGCCGATACCTTCGAGCTGTGGAAACAGCCGCACCATTCCGGCTTTCAACGCTTCCATCAGCGCGTTCTTTTCGTTCATTCCGACGGCGCCGCGTCCGCCAATAAGAAAACGCCCGTCTTCAGATTGGCGCATATAAAAAGCGATCTTGCGTGTTTCGGATAGAACCACTCCGCCTGGTATGATCTCCCGCCGCTGCTTTTCTGAAAGCGGCTCTGTCGCGATCAGCATGCTTTGCACCGGAAGAATGCTTTGAGCAAGACCCGGTACGAGGTTGTCAGTGTAAGCGTTGGTGGCGACAAGTGCTTCGCGCGCGCGAACCGACCCATTTGCGGTCTTTGCAATCCAGTCGCCATTCTCCGGCGTCAGGGAAGTTACGGAGGAGTCTTCAAAAATCTGAACGCCGCGTGCCGTGGCGGCGCGGGCAAGCCCACGGGCATAATCCAGCGGCTGCAGGGCACCTGCGCGGGGATCGCGCCATCCGCCGAAATAGCGCTCCGTGCCGGAAAGCTCAGTAATCTGCGCGCGATCCAAAATCTCGACTTCGACGCCTTGCGCCTGCCATTGCCGCGCACGTTTATGGACGGCAGCGGTTGCAAGCTGGGAATGGGCGGCTTGTATCCACCCGGCTCGAACAGGAGAGCATTGGATACCATGTTCGCGTACAAGGTCGAAAACAAGATCGCCTACACCACCCACGAGGTCGATCATGCGCTTGCCGTGCTCTGGACCATAGGCAGCCAGAAGATCTTCTGGGTCATGCTTCAAACCGGGGATCACCTGTCCGCCGTTGCGTCCTGATGCGCCGAAGCCGACATGGCGCGCCTCAAGGACCACTACAGTTTTCCCGCGTTCGGCAAGGAACAACGCGCTGGAAAGGCCTGTAAAGCCGCCTCCAACAATAACGACGTCCGCCTCGTGCACGCCATTCAGTTTGGAATGGTTCGGTTTTGCCTCGCCAGCTGCGTTCCACCATAATGAGCGTGAGAAGCTCTCAGGGCTGCTTGCCATTTTCATCTTTCTCCAGCGTTTTTTCGGCCTGTCGAGCGACTTCACTCGGGTTTGTTCACCCAGAGCACGAAGGCTTCGGCTTCACCATTATTGAAGAATCTGTGGCGGGTCGTTGAAGGCAGTGCAAATCCGTCACCTGCTGAAAGCAGGTACTGTGCGTCTTCAATCTGCAGCGTGAAACTGCCCGAAATGACGTAACCCAGTTCCTCGCCGGAATGCGTGTAGCATTCCTCACCGGAACTCCCGCCCGGAATGATCCGCACTGCGAAGGATTTCATGGTCTCAATGAGTTCAGGCGAAGCACGGTGCTTGATGACGCCACCAGCGTTCAGCACTTCTGGCTGTTCTCCGGCACGCAATACATAGGGATTAGCTCGGGCGGCAGCGGCGAAGCCTTGTGGGTCGATGAGCTGGGCCGGGCTCATGGAGAGCACCTCGGCAATCGTATAAAGGGTGCGCACAGTCGGCGATACGAGGCCCCGCTCGATCTGTGACAAGGCACCCGTCGACAGACCAGAGACTTCCGACAGATAACCGAGAGTGAGACCCAGCGTCTGCCGTCGCAAGCGAATGCGCGCTCCGATATCCCCTGCGTCGTTGGGCGCAGGCTCGCTGGTCGGGGATATTTCTGCCTTGTTCACTTTTGGCATCCTTTGATGGCTCTCGCTACAAACAGGATTGAATCGGGGTTGATTAGTTTTCACTATTCTGCTTCATATTTGATCCACGTTCAATAAACTAAAAACAAAATCCATCCAAAACATGGAGGGGGACATATCGGACATGGCTCACAAGGATACACCTTATTGGTGGGAAGCCGCTCCGCCGCGTAGCATCGAGAACCACGAAATCGAGCGGGACTGCGACGTTGCCATTGTTGGTGCGGGTTATGCGGGGCTTTGCGCTGCTCTTCATCTGGCGCGCGCAGGGCGAAAGGTTCAGGTTTTCGAGCGGGAACAACTGGGGTTTGGCGCTTCCAGCCGCAACGGCGGCTTTACCAGTGGCAATATTCGTCCCGACGATAAGACACTGGTGCGCAAGTTCGGCTTGGAACGTGCGGTCAAGATTGCTGCTGAAGGCCATGAAGCGCGTCGCTTCATGATCGATTTTCTGGCTAATGAAGGCATCGACGCGGATTTCCAGCTTGTGGGACGGTTCAGCGGTGCAATGACGCGCGCCGAGTATGACGATATGGCGCGAAGCGCTGAAGCTATCCAGCGAGCGACCGGCATTGAATCCTATGCGGTTCCCTTGAACGAGGTTCGCCGCCATATCGCCACGGACCTCTATGCTGGCGGCAGCGTGCGTATGGATATAGGCGGTCTGCATCCGGCAAAATTTCATGCGGAACTGGTGCGGCTTGCACTCGCTGAAGGGGTGCTGATTCACGCCGAATGCCGCGTAGAAGGTATCGACCAAGGCGCTGATAAAAAGACAGTAATTACCGCGCGTGGCCGCGCTCAGGCACGCGAAGTCCTTGTTTGCACGAACGGTTATACCGACCATTCGGACCGTTGGTTGCGTCAGCGGCTAGTGCCTTTGCGTTCACGAATCATCGCAACCGAGGATCTGGGTGAGGAACGTGTGCGCGACTTGGTGCCGGGGTTGAAAATGCTCACCGACACCCGTGCTATGACTTACTATTTCCGCCCATCGCCGGATGGACGGCGCATTTTGTTCGGTGGGCGTGACGTAACAAGCCGAGGCGACCCGGATAGTGCCACGCAGCGCAATTATGCAGAAATGTGCAGGGTTTTCCCTCAACTTGAAGGCGTTGGTATCTCGCATAGCTGGTTTGGCTATGTGGCGATGAATCGGGACATGGTGCCTCGAATTTTTCAACGTGGAGCGGTTCATTATGCAACCGGTTTCTGTGGCTCGGGTGTTGTCTGGGCTCCCTGGCTCGGCCTCAAAGCAGCGCAGAAAATACTGGGTGTACCGAACAGCGAGAGCAGTTTCGATTTTCGTCCCCCACGTCTTGTTCCTACGTGGCGCGGAAAAGCCTGGTTCATGCCGCTGGTTTTCGCCGACCTTGAACGGAAGGATCGCAAGTTGGAGGCAACCGCATCCAGTGAACGAGCATTGAGAAACAGCACGGGTTCTCAGGGTGGCCACAAGTGAGAAGCCGCAACGCGGACGCTGGTCACAACGAATTTCACTTTATCAAACGCGGTTTCACAACCGGCGTTACGAATAACAGGCTTATCGCTGCATTTAGGAAGGAGAATGTCATGCGTCTCAAGAAAATTTTCGGTCTGGCGGCTATGGCGGTCATCATGGGGGGCGCGATGCCTGCCTTGGCCCAGGAGGTCGTCAAAGTAGGCTCTTCGCCCACCGGTTTGCCGTTTACTTTTGTGAACACGGAAACCAAGGCGATGGATGGCGTATTGGTCGATGTAGTCAAGGCCATTGAATCGGATATCGGCATCAAGCCGGAATTCGAAGCCGTGCAGTTTTCGGCGCTCGTGCCATCGCTAACCTCGAACAAGATCGACATGATTGCTTCGGCAATGTTCATCACGGAAGAACGTGCAAAGGTCGTGGACTTCTCTGATCCTGTCTATGGTTATGGCGAAGGCGTCTTCGTACCGGTTTCGGATGATACCGCATACAAGACCTATGCGGATCTCAAGGGCAAGACTATCGGCGTGCAGGTGGGGACCACTTTCGTCGATCTCTTCAAGAAGAGCGGGCTGTTCAGCGATGTTAAGGTCTACAAGGGCATTCCCGATATCATTGCCGACGTGAACGCCGGGCGTATCGATGCCGGTTTCGGGGATGGTCCGATGGCTGCCTATTACCTCTCTCAGGGCCGGTTCCCCAAGGTGAAGATGGTCGAGAGTTATGAAGCTTCGGCTGGCGGCGAGTTTGGCCTGGCCCTGCGCAAAGGCGATGAACGTATGCCCAAGATCAACGCGGCCATTGCCCGCATCAAGTCGGACGGTACGCTTCAGAAAATTCTTGCGAAATACGGACTGAAATAATTCCAGTGCGAGCATGGGGATCAATCCCCATGCTCGAAATTTCAGGTGTGCTCCACGCGCGCGTCCGAGCTGAAGCTCTTCATGCTTTCCGGTCTGCGCACGAGACGGGGCCTACCGGCCGCAAGGCCTAATCCCCGTTTGATCGCGCCAAATAAATAGAGTTAAAGCCAATGCAAAATTTTCTCATGGACATCCGCGAGTTCTTCCCGATCTTGCTGGAAGGCGTGAAATACACGCTTCTCGTGACCCTGGGTTCCCTTGTCCTTTCGACGCTTCTGGGGCTCGTTTGGGCGCTGATGCGGGTATCGGGGATTCGCTGGGTGTCGGCTATTGCCGCAGCTATCGTTAATGTGATCCGCGGTATCCCCATTCTGGTGCAGCTGTTCTATATCTACTTCGTTCTACCGGAATTCGGCATTGCGCTGTCCGCTCTTCAGGCTGGTATCATCGGTCTCGGCATTGCCTATTCGGCCTATCAGGCAGAAAATTTCCGCGCTGGTATCGAAGCCATCGACCATGGGCAGACGGAAGCCGCGCAGTCCATCGGTATGGGCTGGTTCATGACGATGCGCCGCGTGATCCTGCCGCAGGCTGTTCGCGTGATCCTGCCGCCTTACGGCAACATCATGGTCATGCTGTTGAAGGACAGCTCGCAGGCATCGGCCATCACCGTTGCTGAACTAACTCTACAAGGTCAGCTGCTTGCCTCTTCGACCTTCAAAAACATGAGCGTCTATACGCTGGTTGCCATGTTCTACCTCTGCCTGAGCTTGCCGTTGATGATGGCTGTCGGGCGTCTCGAAAAGCTCTTTGGTAAAAGAAACGGACACTGATCATGGCGATGATTGAAATAAAGAACGTCACCAAATCCTATGGTCCGCTTCAGGTTCTCAAGGGCATCAGTGCTGATGTGCAGAAGGGTGAAGTGGTCTGCCTCATAGGTCCCTCCGGTTCGGGAAAATCCACGATGCTGCGCTGCCTGAACGGGCTGGAAACCTATCAGGGCGGCGATATTCTGATCGAAGGCCAGCGGGTCAACGCGAAGGATCGTTCGATCCACGATATTCGCACGCGAATGGCGATGGTCTTCCAGCGGTTCAACCTGTTTCCCCATCGAACCGCACTTGAGAATGTCATTGAGGGGCCGGTCTACGTCAAAGGTGAAAAGCCAGCCGAAGCTCGCAAATATGGCGAGCATCTGCTTCAGCGCGTGGGTCTCGGAGACCGGGCCAACCACTATCCGGGCCAGCTTTCCGGAGGTCAGATGCAGCGTGTTGCGATTGCCCGCGCCTTGGCGATGCGGCCGCAGGCAATCCTTTTCGATGAGCCCACGTCTGCGCTCGATCCTGAACTGGTGGGCGATGTGCTCGATGTCATGCGCAGTCTTGCCGATGAGGGGCTCACCATGCTGGTGGTGACGCACGAGATGGGCTTTGCCCGCGACGTAGCTGACCGTGTACTTTTTCTCGACGGTGGTGTCATCGTTGAACAGGGTAAGGCCAAGGACGTGCTCGGCGCACCCCAGCATCCGCGTACACAGGACTTCCTGCGCCGCGTTCTCAATCATTGATCCAAATTCACGCGTGACACATGCCTTGTGTCGCGCTGGAGGCGTCATGGCTTTCTATTGTTATCTGGATGCAGCGCGGACCGAGCAGATTCGCGACGTGTTTGCCCACGAACTGCCGGAGATGGAGTTCCTCTCCGGCGCGTTGGATGCAGACACTGCGGCAAGGGTTCGTCATTTATTATGCTGGCAGGTTCCTGAAGGGCTGGCGGAGCGCTTCCCTGCATTGGAAATCATTTTCTCAAGTGGGGCGGGCGTAGAGCAATTTCTTGAAGCAGATATTCCTTCTCACGTTCGCATTGTCCGCATGACCGAGCCAGGTCTTGCACGGATGATGCAGGAATATGTGACGCTCGCCGTGCTGTCCGTATTCCGACAATTGCCCGCTTATCTGAAACAAAGCCGTGACGAGATTTGGCAGACGCTTCCTCAGCCAAGTGCGCATCGCCGCCGGGTGGGTGTAATGGGGCTTGGATATCTTGGACAGGCCGCGTTGACGGCGCTCAAGCCTTTCGGTTTCCCACTGTCCGGCTGGAGCCGCAGCGAGAAGAATATTGAGGGTGTGCAGTGTTTTTCCGGTGAGGATGGGCTTCACGAATTCGTTGCGCAAACAGACATACTGGTTTGCCTTCTGCCGCTCACAACGGAGACGGAAGGCTTGATCAATGCCGGGTTTATTGCGCGTCTGCCGAGGGGGGCAAGTGTGATTCTGGTCGGCCGCGGGCCGCATACGGATTATGATGCGCTTCTTACAGCTCTCGATAGCGGACATCTTTCGTCGGCTTTCATTGACGTGACTGCCCCTGAACCACTTCCATCGGCGCATCCCCTCTGGTCGCATCCAAAAGTAATCCTCACCCCCCATATTGCTTGCGTGACTGACAGCCATGGAGCGGCTGACATACTCGTTGAAAACCTGCAGCGGCTGCAGACGGGCGAAGCGCTTATGGGGGAGATTGACCGCAAGCGAGGTTACTGAAGCAGAGGGGGGAGCCATAACGTTGGCGATCGATCAACGAACCTCCATCGTGGCGGGGTGCAGTTTGATATTGTTCACTCCGTTGCGGCAACAAGGCGTTTGCATGCGCTGACCAGATCAGGTTCCGACAGCAGTGCACCGCCGACAAGGTACATGATGTCATTGCCGTAAGCTTCGCGCATTTCCGGGATGCGGGCGAAGGTCATGCCGCCGCCGGGTGCCGCGACGATGGCCTTGGGACCACCCATATCCACGGAGCAGGTCTTTGCGATCGATTGACATTCCTCGCGAGTAAAGCCGAAACGGCCACCGAAATTTGGATAGACCACGGCGTCAGCGCCCATCAGGCGGTGCAGCGTGCCAAAAAAGGCACGGTGCGTGAAGCCACAATCGGGTGAGACGACGTTGGCGCCGGAAAAGGCCGGGTGCGAGACGATGGGCAGGGAAAAATCCGGATCTGCAGCAAGTGTACGCACGATATCATAGCCTGCAAGCGCTGGAGCGATCATTACACCGCCTGCGCCGTATTCCTGCGCCTGTTTTGCCCGCTCGATGATCGCGGTTGCAGGGCCTGTGATGTTAGGAACGAAACTCGTGCGACCGCCGCTCTTCGCATTCGCCTCGCCGACCGCCTCAATACAGGCCTTCAGCCGCTCCTCGAAGGGAGCGGTCTTCTGGTCGACGAGACCGTGGTCGTCCTTCACAAAATGCATACCACCCAGCGCAAAATCATAGGCGAGGCGGGCAAGCTCCGTAGTCGACAGGCCGGCCGGCTTGATGGCGGACATCAAGAGCGGCTTTTCGCCGATGCCAGCGCGGGCACGCAGGCCTACTATGCCGTGGCGTGGTCCCTTGCACAGATCAAGCAGGCCCGGCGACAGGCCAATATCCTCGACCTTGATGCCGGGCTTGATGGAGCTGTTACCGAAGACGATGTTGAGAAACTGCAGGAAATCCCCGCCGATATCGTCCTCCGAATAGGAGATTGCGGCGAGAAATCCCGGTCTGCCTTCGGGATCCTGGAGCAGGCTTTCCAACCGACCGAGTATCTCGTCCTCGACATAGCCTTTCGGCACGACGTTGCGCGGGATTTCCACGGTCTGTTCCAGCGCAATGTCGAGCGCACGCGCTTTGGCCTCCGCCTCGTCGGCGGCGCGCACGAAATAGGTAACCGTAAAGCGCGGTGCCATCAAAGCGCCTCGGCCTTCTGTGCGGAATGCACATGATCGAGGCGCACTTCCACCAGCTCCTCTTCGCCGATGGCGAGATTCTTGCCGACAAGTTCTTCAATTGCCGAAACCAGAGCGCCAGCATCAAGCCCATATTTCTTCATGAGATATGGCTTCGAGGCGCCGTGCGCAAAAGTGTCGTTGAGACCAAGGCGCTTGAGGCGGATACCAAGCCCTTCTTCCGCAAGGATTTCCGAGACAAGCGAGCCGAGGCCGCCGATGATGGTGTGGTTTTCCAGCGTGACGATACCCTTCTTGCCGCGCGCGGCTCTCAGGAGACCGTCCTTATCGAATGGTTTCAGCGTGGAGGCGTGAAGATGATGGATGCCGACACCACGCGCGGCAAGTGGGCCGGTGGCGCGCAGCGCTTCCTCGGTACATACGCCGGAAGAGACGACGAGGATGTCATCGCCTTCCGAGAGCGTGCGCAGCTTATTGAATTCAAAGGGCGTTGAAAACAGACGAGGTACTTCGCCGCGCAGGATGCGCACATAGACCGGGCCGTCGATGCTGTCGGCGACTTCCAACACAGTCTCGACTTCCGTCGCATCACCCGTTTCGAGGATCGTCATGTTCGGTACCGCGCGCAACACGGCAATATCCTCAATCGCCTGATGCGTAATGCCGCCCGGTGTGGTGATGCCAGGAAGGAACCCCATCAATCGCACCTTGCGATTGGAATAGGCAATCGAGTTGATCAGCTGGTCATAGGGCCGTCGATAGAGGAAAACTGAAAAGGTATGGATGAACGGCCGGAACCCCTGCATGGCGAGACCGCCAGCAAAGGACAACATGTTCTGTTCGGCCATGCCGAGAGTGAGAAACTGCTCCGGATGCCGATCGCGAAAACCGTCGACTTCGCAAGACGAGGTGAGATCAGCCGAAAGGCACAGAACTTCCGGGCGCGCGGTGGCGAAGGCTTCGAAAGCCTTGGCGTAAGGGCGGTTGACGATTTCGACCATTGTCAGGCCCTTTCCATCGCAGTGAGATCGATACCGAGTTCGATGGCAAGTGCCGTCTGCATTTCCTGCCTCTCTTCCGCGCTCTTGAATCGGACATAGTGCAGGCGTGGGAAACGCTTCTTCAGAAAATCCATGCCCTGGTAAGGCGAGGTGTTGGCGAGGATGACAAGTGGCTTACCAGCTTCCGCGCTCTCGGCAGCTGCGCGTAGTGCGCCCAGATCGTGGCCATCCACCGAACGGCAGGTGACCCCAAAGGACGCCACACGGGACGCAAGGTCGCCAAGGTCGAGCACGGAAGACATGGCGCCGTCGCATTGCTGGCGGTTTACATCGACGATCACGCGGATGTTGTCGATCTTGTGGTAGCTCATCGCCGCAAGACATTCCCAGGTCTGGCCTTCCTGGAATTCGCCGTCGGACATATAGACCCAGACTTTGCCGGGCTCCTTTTTACGCAGCCGCGCCCAGGCAACGCCTGACGCCATGGAAAGCCCCTGGGCCAGCGATCCTGTGGTCACTTCCATGCCGGGGCTATGTTCGGCGCCGATCATTTCGACGGAACCGCCATCCTTGTTGAAATGATCAAGCGCGTGTTCGTCCATCCGTCCCATTTCGATCAGCACGGAATAGATGACGAGCGCATAATGGGCAGGCGAGATGAAGAAGCGGTCGAAGTTCGGACCGACGGGACCATGATATCCGGCGCCGGTGAAGGCATCCGGATTATGCGCCGAAGGCACGCCACGGAAAGGCAACGGCACTTTCGGCAGGGTTGGCTCGCCGAGCGTCAGCAACTCATTGTAGAGCAGCGCAAGGCTCTCGGCGGCGGAGCAGGCCTGGCTCAGATAGCCGCCATTGTTCTTCATCGTATGGAAGAAGACCCGTCGACGGATGCCGAGTGCGATTTCCTCGGTGGATTTTTCGTTGGTCAGAATCATCGTCTCAGCTCCTTTCCGGGAAGAGCGCCTTCAGGCCTTCAGGCGACGGCGTTGCGATGCCGCGCTCCGTGATGAGGCCGGTGATGAGGCGGGCTGGCGTGACATCAAAGGCGGGATTGGCGGCAGGGCTGCCTTCGGGCGAGATGCGGACGCTCGCAATGGACCCATCGGCGGCGCGGCCCTGGACGAAGCTCACTTCGTCGGCGGTGCGTTCTTCGATCGGGATTTCCTTGACGCCGTCCTGCACCGTCCAGTCGATGGTTGGCGAGGGGAGTGCAACATAGAACGGCACGTCGTTGTCACGCGCCGCGAGCGCCTTGAGGTAGGTGCCGATCTTGTTGCAGACATCGCCGTTTGCAGTGGTGCGATCTGTGCCGACGATCACCATATCGATATCGCCGTGCTGCATCAGATGTCCACCGGCATTGTCGACGATCAGCGTGTGCGGCACACCATGGCCGTTCATTTCCCAAGCCGTCAGATAGGCACCCTGATTGCGCGGACGCGTCTCATCGACATAGACATGGACCGGGATTCCTTCTTCAACGGCCATATAGATCGGCGCGGTCGCGGTGCCATAATCGACGGTAGCAAGCCAGCCGGCGTTGCAATGGGTAAGGATGCGCACGGGCTCGCCCGGCTTCTTTTTCGAAGCGATCTCGCGAATGACATCGAGGCCGTTCGCGCCGATTGCGCGGTTGAGCTCAACATCTTCTTCGGCGATCTCGGCGGCACGCTTATAGGCAGCATCCGCACGTTCTGCCTCAGGCAATGGACGCAGATATTCGCGCATCGCATTCAGCGCCCAGCGCAGGTTGATGGCGGTGGGGCGGGTCTCGTTGAGTTCTTCCCATACGGCATCGAGGTGAGCATCCGAGGGGTCTTTCGCCATCGCGATGGCAACGCCGTAGGCGGCGGTGACGCCGATCAGCGGCGCGCCGCGTACCCACATGTCGCGGATTGCATCGGCGACATCGGCGACGGTTTTCAGTGTTACGACACGGAATTCATGCGGCAGCCAGCGCTGGTCGATGATGTCAACGGAGCGACCGTCTTCGTTCAGCCAGATCGTATGGTAGTGGCGTTCTCCGACTTTCACGCGAGAATCTCCTTTTCAAGCCGTTCCACGGTCTCTCGGATATCCCGAAGACTATGGATGCGCTGCCGGTTGACGGCGAGGTGACGCCCGAACTTCAGCGCCTTGCTCTCGCAAGAAGCGCGGCGGTCGGGGTCGGTGATGGTTTCAAAATCGGCATTGTGGGCAAGACCCAGGATGCGGCGATGGGTTTCGATGCCGGCAAAGCCCAGCATTTCGTGCCAGATCTCGTCGATGACGATGTTGAGTGCCTGTTCGGCGGCAAGCGGGTCCTGGCGATCTTCGAAGAGGCTTGCCTGATAGAGGATACCCTTGCGCTCCGTACGCCACAGGGCAGCGAATTCGGCGCGGAACGTTTCCCAAAGTGTGTCGATCGTATCCAGAAGATAGGCACGCATGCTGTCGCGAGCGCCGGGTGCAGTCTCATGACCAGCCTGTGAAAAATAGCTCATCCAGAAATTGGCGATCAGCATACCGACGTCGAAGCTGATCGGACCGTAAAAGGCAAATTCCGGATCGATGACACGGGTCTCATCGTCGGTCACCATGACCGAACCGGTGTGCAGGTCGCCATGGCATAGTGTTTCAGCCTTGGCAGAGAAGAGGTGTTTCAGCCGCTGCGCTTCCACCTTGAGCTCGCGGTCGGCGCGCAATTCCGCCACGATTGGATCGAGCTGCGGTGTGGTGTGGTGATTGAGCTTTGCCTCGAAATAGGGATCGGAAAAGACGAGATTTTCCGTGATGTCACAGAGCTCGACATTGTCAGAGAACAAGGCGACGTCCGCTTTCTTCTCGCGGGTCACCATGGAAAGGTCGGACCCCCGGAAAAGAGTACGAGCAACGAAGAGGCCGAGGTCACGACCGATCTTCGGAAGTTCGCGACCGTCAATCAAAGCGCGGCGCAGAATGATGTGCGGGGTCAGGAATTCCATGACGATGATTGCCTGGGCTTCGTCAAAGAACAGGATTTCCGGCACCATACCCGGGTCACGCGCACCCTGGCGCTTGAGAGCGTGATATTCGAAAAACGAGCGTTTGAGCGGAAGCGGCCAGCTTTCGCCGACGAGGCGCACGTAAGGCAGTGCCTGCTTGACGATCACAGCGCCCGCTTCGCCTGTGACGATGAAGACCAGATTGAGATTACCGTCACCAACTTCCCTGATGGCCCAGCGTGACGAATCGCTCCCGACCTTCTCTTTCATGGCGGCATTGCCACCAAGCCGAACTGGCAATGTCTCTGTACTCAGCGCCTCGAAGACGTGGCTGTCCATAATGCTCTCCTCCTGCGCATGGGCCGCCTCCACCATGCGCCGCCATGCCGTCTTTCCCACAGCTAAGGCATCATTCTGTCAAATGTCAATGGCCTTGACATTTGATGGCAGCCTATCTTAACGTGGCGTCAGTGGGAGGAATTTATGAGCGAACAGCCAGTGTTTCGCATTGAGGGCGTGCGCAAATCCTTTGGACCGGTGACGGTCTTGCAAGGTGTTGACCTCGACCTCAAAGCAGGCGCAGTGACGGTTTTGATGGGGGCCAACGGCGCCGGAAAATCGACGCTCGTGCGCATCCTCTCGGGCGTCTATACGCGTGGTGCCGGCACTATCACGCTGGCAGATGCTGCCTTTGATCCAGCGACGCCCGCCGAGGCAATCCGTGCTGGCGTTGTCACAGTGCATCAGAACATCAATGACGGCGTCGTCGCCGATCTCGATGTGGCGACCAATCTCACGCTCGATCGGTTGAACGGGCGTGGTGCGCGGCTTTTTTTCAATCCGCGCCGGGTGCGTCGCGAAGCGGCGGCGGTCGCCTCGCGCATGGGCCTTGCCATCGACCTTTCGGCCAAAATCACTGACCTGACACTTGCGGATCGCCAGATGGTGGCGATTGCGCGTGCCATGGCGCATGAACCTAAAGTGCTGATCCTCGACGAACCGACGTCGTCGCTTTCCAGTGCCGAGGCGGATCGTCTGTTCGACCTCGTTGATCGGTTGAAGGCGCGGGGTGTCGCCATTCTCTATATCTCGCATCGCATGTCGGATATTCGTCGCCTTGCCGACAGCATCGTGTCGCTGCGCGACGGTCGCATCACTGGCCGTTTCGAGGGGCCGGAACTCGATTACGAGGGCGCGGTCAATGCCATGCTGGGGCGCAAGGTGTCGGCTGGTGCCGTCGCCGTGCGTGACGCAAGTCGTCCGGTCTTTAGCGTGCGGGGCCTTAAGCTTTCCGAACAGGCGCGACCCTTCGATTTCGATCTCGGGGATGGTGAGATCGTCGCGGTCACGGGTCTTGTTGGTGTCGGCAAGACGGCACTTGCTGAAACGCTGTTTGGTGCGCGGACCCCGGAAGCAGGCGAAATGACGTTGGATGGTGTGAACTACGCACCGAAGACGACTGGTCAAGCGATAGCCAGAGGCGTTTTCCTTGTCGCCAAGGACCGTGCGATCAGCGGCATCGTGCCGGACTTCAATATCTACGAAAATATCAGCTTGCCATTCTTACGCCGGCTTTCGACTTTCGGCATTTCAAGCCGACGGGCAGAGAAGGCAACGGCGCGCCAGCAGATTTCGTCGCTCGGTGTCGTCTGCCGCAATGAGCGTGACGAGATGCAGACGCTGTCGGGCGGCAACCAGCAGAAGGTTATGGTCGGTCGCTGGCTTTCCGAGCCATCGCGACTGCTCATCCTCGATGAGCCCTTCCAGGGAGTCGATATCGCCGCTCGTCGCGACATAGGTGAGAAGCTGCGCGCTTCTGCGGCAGGGCGCACCACAATTCTTTTCCTGACGGAGCTCGACGAAGCCTTCGAAGTCGCCGACCGCATTCTCGTGATGTCGGAACACACTATCGTGGGCGAGCACCGCAATGTCGACATCAATGTCGAGCGGCTGCTCTCCGAGATTGCCGGACAATCCCATCAACAGGTCAGTGCATGATGATAAGTGAACAGAGCAAATCCACCGCCACCGGCGCAATTCCGCCTGCGGGCCTGAATATCCGGGAAACCGCGATCAAATATGGCTTCCTCGTGCTGCTTGCTGGCATGGTGCTCTATTTCTCGGCTGTGACCGGTGGTTTCGCTTCGCCCCAGAGCGCGGTCTTTATCCTGCAATCCGTGTCTATCACCGGTATTCTTGCACTTGGTGTCACCGCGACGCTCGTTGTTGGCGGTTTTGATCTTTCCATCGGTTCCGTCGCAACGACTGCCATGATGGCTTCGTCTTATGTGATGGTGGTCATGGGTGGGGACGCCCTGACGGCGACACTTGTTTGCCTTGCCGTCGGTGTGCTCGTCGGTTTGGTCAATGGGATCATCATCGTCTATATGCGCGTTCCCGATCTTCTGGCGACGCTCGGAATGATGTTCCTGCTGCTCGGCCTGCAACGCATCCCGACTGAAGGACGCTCGATTGCAACGGGCATGACGTTGCCGGATGGCTCGACGGCAACCGGTGCTTTCAGTCCGGCCTTTCTGGCGCTTGGCCGTCATCGTTTCGATTTCATCCTGCCCAATCTGGTGCCAGTTTCGGTAGTGGTGCTGATCGTGCTGGCCATCGTCATCTGGTTCTTCCTTGAATATACCCGCTTCGGCCGGATGATGTACGCTGTCGGCTCCAACGAGCGCGCGGCAAGCCTCGCTGGCGCGCCGGTCAATGCCTACAAGATCTCGGCCTATATCATCTCCGGCGTCTTCGCCTCGATCGGCGGCATTCTGCTTGCCGCCCGCCTCGGGCGCGGGGATATCGCCTCGGGCAATAATCTGCTTCTCGATGCCGTTGCCGCGGCCCTCATTGGTTTCGCAGTGCTTGGCGCTGCCAAGCCGAATGCGTTCGGCACTGCCGTTGGCGCTCTCTTCGTCGGCATTCTTTTGCAGGGCCTGACGATGATGAACGCGCCTTACTACACACAGGATTTCGTCAAGGGCGCCGTGCTCGTCATGGCCCTGATTTTCACCTTTGCGCTCTCGAAAAGAGGCAAACGCTGAGGCGGGAACCTTCAGCGGGCTAACAATATTGATCAGTGGAGGAGACTGACATGAATTTCACGCGTAGAACCCTGGGCAAGCTGACGCTCGGGCTGATGGCTGCAGCAACATTTGGTACGCCATCCTTTGCGGCCGATATGCCGAAACCCTTTGACAAGCCGGGAGAGGTGAAGATCGCACTCGTGCGCTATCTGTCGACCGGCGACTTCTTCCAGTCCTACCTCGCGGGCGTTGAAGCACAAGCCAAGGCGTTGGGTGTTCAGCTGCAGGTGTTCGACAGCCGTCAGGATGCAGCTCTGCAGGCCGATATGGTCGATCAGGCCATTGCGCTTGGTGTGCAGGGCATCATCATCCAGCACGGCCTGACGGAATCCATGAAGGAGGCCGCCAAGCGTGCGGTCGACGCGGGCATCAAGGTGGTCGCTTTCGATGTGAACGTCGAGAACGAGAATATCCCGCAAGTCGAGCAGTCCGATCATGATCTCGCTCGTTTGGCACTTGAGCAGGCGATCAAGGACAATGGCGAGAGCTTCAAGGCTGGCTATGTCTATGTCGCAGGCATCGCACCGCTCGACCGTCGTGACGAGAAATGGAAAGAGTTCAAGGCGAAATATTCCGGCATCAAGGAAGCCGCCCAGTTCGGCACGATGGACAATCCCATTGCAAATTCGGTCGCCAATCAGGCACGCTCGGTGATCTCCGCCAACCCTGACATCACGGTGATGTTTGCACCCTATGACGAATTCGCCAAGGGCGTGAAGATTGCGGTCGACGAAGCTGGCATGTCTTCCGACGTGAAAATTTACTCGGCGGATATCTCGACCTCCGACATCGCCGCCATGCGTGAATCCGGTTCTGCATGGGTTGCGACGGCAGCGACCAACCCGGCTGTAGTTGGTCAGGTGTCTGTACGCTCGCTCGCCATGCTGCTGGCCGGTGAAAATCCTGGCAAGCAGGTCATCGTGCCGCCGACCCTGATTACGCAGAAAGATCTCAACGATCAGGACATCAAGAATATGGAAGAGCTCGGCACGAAACTGCCGCAGTTCGCTCATGCCGATGTTGCCATGCCTGCATGGATGCCGAAGCCCTGATTTAGAGCATTTCCAGCAAAGGTGCGAAGCGGCTCTGTGTAGGATAATGCGCCGAAACAACTGCTCTAGGCATGACGGAATGAAGAAGGGGCGGTCCATCGGACCGCCCCTTTCTGTATGTCTGGAAGGCTGAAGCAGTTGTCTGCACCAGCCCAAAAGATCAACGCATGGCTGCTGCGATATTGCCGCCATCGACTGTAGTCACGTCGGCAGTCGTGCGTTCGGCTAGTGCGTGATGGACAAAGGCACGGGCAACGTCTTCAGCCGTCACTTCAAGGCCAAGCAGATTGCCGCCCATATAGTCCTTGACGGAGAGGCCGCGAGCCGCAGCCCGATTGGCAATCATCTCATCGTTCAGCAGGCCGGAACGGATACGATCGGCATTGACCGCATTGACGCGGATGTTGTCGGCACCGTGTTCCAGCGCGTATTGGCGCGACAGGAAGAGCGTTGCCGCTTTCGGCAGGCCGTAGGCACCGAATTTCGCGCCGGGATTGACGGCCTGCTTGGAGGCATTGAACAGCAGAACGCCGCCGGTTTTCTGTGCCTTCATGATGCGCACGGCATTTTGTGCGACTGTCTGATGAGCGAAGAAATTGAGCTCGAAACTCTTGCGCAGCAGCGTGTCGTCCATCGTGGCGATAGGGCTTTCCCAGGCTGCGCCGGCATTTGACACTACAATATCGACGCCGCCAAATGTTGCGACTGCCTTGTCAAAGGCGGCTCGCACAGATGCGGGATCGGTGATGTCGCAGGCAATGCCGATGGAACTGTTTCCGGCAGCCTTCGCAACCGCCGAAGCCTTCTCGCCATCGAGATCGAGCGCAACGACATGAGCGCCCTCGGCTGCAAAGGCCTTGACGACGGCAGCACCGATGGCCCCCGCACCGCCAGTGACGACAGCGACCTGCCCAGTGAACGGTTTCGGCTTGGCGCCCGCGAGCTTTGCCTGTTCGAGCGACCAATATTCGAGATCGAAGAGATCGGGACGACTGACCGGCTCAAAGCGACCAACGGATTCGGCATCGCGCGCTGCTTCGATCCACATCTCGCCGACATCGACGGCGATGGTCGCATCCTTGAAGGTTCGACCATGGCCAAACATGCCAAGGCCGGGCACCAGCGTCAGGCGCGGCATGGGATCGAGCATGGTGCGCTTGACGTCGTCGCGCGCATCATTGCTGCGGAAATATTCGGTGTAATCGGCGACAAAGGTTGCAACGTGCTGGTCGATCACCGCGCGGTAACCGGCCAGATCATCCGTGGCCGGTGCGGGCAACACCATAGGGCCGGTCTTGATGCGGATTGAAAGATCGGGTGTGGAGACACCGCGCGCCGCCATGTCCGCGACCTCGCGGGCATTGACGAAATCGAGAATAGCCGGAGTTGTGCGGAAAACGCTGACCATCCGGTCATAGCGGCCTTCTCCCTTGTCGACGGCAACTGCGCCGCGCAGCATGGAGACGATATCGCCGGGCCTTGCCAGCGAAGCAGGCAGGGTAGCGGGCGTGAACGGATTGCGACCGTGGTTCTTGACGTGATCCTCCGCGACCGTGACATAGTGAATCATCCGGTCATAGGCTTCCTTCGCAGTGTCGCCAAAGGTGAAGATGCCGTGCTTGTCGAGGATCAGGCCCTCAACCGTCGAGTCCTGTTCGAACACTTCGGCGGCCGCTTTGGCGAGCGCGAAGCCGGGCATGATATAGGGCACAAAGCCCATTTTCTTGCCGAAGAGTTCTGTGCTCATCTTCTGGCTCTCGGCCTGATCCGCAATGGCGAGAATAGCCGTCGAATGTGTGTGGTCGATGAACTTGTGCGGGAGGAAGGCATGCAGTAGCGCTTCTACCGAAGGGTTCGGAGCGGCGGGTTCGATGAGATTGGCGCGCAGCAGCGTCACCATATCCTCGTCCGAAAGCCTGTCGAGTTTGCGGCTCTTGAGAAGGGCGTCGATTTTCACAGCGGGCAGGCCTGCCGGTTCGATAGTTCCCATGTCCCAGCCGCTGCCTTTGACGCAGAGCACCGCATGCGTGTCGCCGACGAGGTCTGTCACCTCGGTTTTTACCGACGTGTTGCCGCCGCCATGTAACACCAGTCGTGGCTCGCCGCCCAGAAGCCGCGTCGTATAGGTACGCAGCGCCAAATCGCGGTTGACGCCTTTCGCGGCGTATTCGGCGATGACCTTTTCCGCTTCGTCATCGCGCCAGAGATTTTCCATGGTAGTCAGCCTCCCGATAAACCGGCCCGGCCGGCATCGGCGGACCCAAACTTTTCTGGCTCAAGCCTTGCTTGAACCGCCTTTGCCGAGCCCATCCTTGCTCCAGCGATCCAGAATCCGACGCGCCATCGAGGTGGTAATGACGAGATGGGAAGCAAAGCCGCCCTTCAATGCCGCCACCAGCGGCTCGAACTTGTTGTCTTCCTGCACGACAAGCATGCGTTTCTTGATGGCGCGAATGGAAGCGAGGTCGGCGGAAATGCAGCGCCTGTTGTGATTGCAATCCAGCCATTGGCCATCGCGGTCTATGAGCTGACCGGCAATGACCCCGGCAGCGCCCTTTTCGCCCATGGCATGCATGTCGGCGGCCGAAAGCGCGCCGCATTTAACGAGATGGCTGTCATCCTCAATACCGCCGACGGAATAAAGCGCCAGATTGCAGTCCGGGATTGTAGCGAGCTGTTCTTTGATGACAGGTTCACCGCGCAATTCATCAGCGAGGCGCTCGGAAGAGAGAACGAGCGGCGCATAGAAGTTGATGCCTTCCGCATTGAGACGGCGGGCGATTTCCGTAGTGCACTGGTCCGGCCTATAGGAATAGGGCGCACCGAGATTGCCGCAGAGCTGGACAACGGTAACGCCGCTCAGATCCGCGAAAGGCATTACGTCGGCAATGTGATAGACGGTGCGGCCCCAGGCAACGCCGACGCGGTCGCCCTTGTTGAGGAGTTCAAGGAAAACAGAAGCTGCGACGACAGGCATTTCAGCTGCGGGATCCATCGCTTGACGGTCTTCCGGCACCAGCCAGACAGTGTTTAGGCCCGTCGCGTCTTCCAGTTCGCGCGCCAGCACATCGTCTGAAAACAGTTCCGAGGAGGTCGAGATGGTAACAATCCCCATCTCGCGGGCCTTGCGCAGATACATTGCAATTGAGGCGCGGGAGATTTCGAGACGTTGGGCCACTTCGTCCTGGCGCAGGCCGTGCGTATAATAAAGCCAGGCGGCCTTGTGGATGATCTGGTCATTCGGTCGGACAGGCATTGAGGTTCTTTCGTTGGATATTCTGACATTAGTCACTGATGCTGACAAAAGTCAATGCTCCAACATGGTGCGGCAGCGTGATGGTTGACGAGAAACGACGACCTGCCGTCGCGGTCGCAATATTGTGCAACGCGACGATGGAAGAAGGTAGTTCCATTGCTCCCGGTATTCCTTGGTTTGCATCTTCCCCGACGAACACATTAGACACCCTTGCGCGTACACCATTTGTCGACTTTGATGCCAGAACTTGAAGCGAGATGGTGCTACACAATCTCATTGAGTTTGAAACCCGGCTGAATCGATTGAGGAAGTGCGCGAAAAAGCCTTTGAACGATCAGCTGACCGTAATACGCTATGGTCGATGATGGCTTTCGATCTTTCCAAACAGTTTTGAAAAACGGGGTGGGACCACGCGCCGATGACCAAAGACTATCCATGGCGTAGTGTTCTTAACGACGAACTGCATTCGCGTCCGTCGATTTATTTTGATGCTCCGGCAGTGGTTTGGCATGAAGCTTTTTTTGTCGGAAACGAGACCACGCGTGTTCCCGACACTCTTCTAAAGCTGGGATTGAAGAATACCAGTGACGGCAAAAGCGGTATTGCACAAACGACAAGCGGTCGCATCAAGTGGGAAATCCACGCTGAATTTGTATCGCTGACCTATGTCATTCAATGGAGCGGCGACTACAATGCCATCCCGCTCAGAGAAGAAATCTGGATCAAACTCGTCAATGAAATGCCGGGACAGCGCATCAATTCCATTGAAATTGTCGTTGGTCTTGCGGGTACGCATGATGCGAAGCTTATGCTCGGTGCAGAAACGGATACAGATGTTGCCGTTTCTGCAATAGGCAATTGCGACGCTGAAATCTGGTCGACGTTTCGGTTCAACGAAGCCAACGCGACGCGCTTTGTCCTGCTCAATCACAATCTCAATGCGTTTCGGACCGGACGTATGGTTCGGCGATTACTCGAAATCGAAGATTACCGTCTCATGGCGTTGATCAGCCTGCCGCTGGCGCAGGACACTTTTGCACGTTGTTCCGAGTTCGAGACCCGGTTGCAGACAATCGTTGATGCGCTAGGCAAAGAAGCGCACCAGCAAGAGCGGCTTCTCAAGGATCTGGCACAGCTTGCCAGCGAAATTCTCGACGTATCGGTCAATACGGGCGAGCGTTTCAGCGCCACTGCTGCCTATGCGGAACTGGTGTTTGCGCGGCTTGCTGAATTGCGCGAACAACATGTCGACGGTTATCAAAGGCTCGGCGTATTCATCGAGCGTCGTTTCCGCCCCGCTATCAGGTTTTGCGCGCAAGCCAGCAGACGCGTCGAGAATTCAGCCACCCGCGTTGCCCGCGCCAGCGATTTGTTGCGAACGTCGGTTCAGGTTGAGTTGGAGCAGCAAAACCTGCAACTGCTGGAATCGATGGAAAAACGGGTGCAGGTGCAGACCAAGCTTCAGGAAGCCGTTGAAGGGTTCTCTATCGTCGCCATCAGCTATTACGCCATCGGGCTCTACAAGACGCTACTGGAAAGCCTGAGCCATGTTGAAGTTATCTCCGGTCTGAAAACGCTTCTGACGCTTGCGGGCTTCCCGGTAATCATTGTTGCCGTGTGGTATCTTGTGCGCCGGGCGAAAAAACTTACCCATCTCTGACCGGTGAACTGTTTTCGTTGCAGGTTGGATATCGCTTGGCGGAAAG
>NC_009671.1 GCF_000017405.1 Brucella anthropi ATCC 49188 | reverse complement strand
AGTCAGGCAGCGGCGAAAGGGGATCTGTCGGGATTATTTACCGCAATGGCACCATGACGGCGCGGCTGCGGTCGTCACTTTTTGCTTGACTGGAACGGCCCCGTTACCGAAGTCCTGACCCTAAGCGATATTTAACCGACGCGTCCTATGGATGTAGGGATCGACGCCTGGGAGAAGACATGTCGCGTTACAGCCCGTTTCACTCAAATTCAGAAACCACCTTAGAGGCGGCGTCAGAATGGAGAGACCGCTGCCTGAAGAAGGACGGATCGCTCTTCGGGCCGGACCACCTCTGGTCGCATGAAGGCCTCACGGAAGTCGCCGAACGCTTTAGCGGCGCCGTCGAAAGCGGCGTCGGCGGATTCTACGAGAAATTGACGCAGCAGTTTAAAGGCGCATCCCCGAACGTCTGCAAATTGCTGTCCGAGATTCTGTGGATTCTGTACCTCTTCCCCATCAACATGGGTCCGCATTCGAAGCGCGAAGGTATAGGCAAAGTATGGGCATGGTCGGGAGCGCCGCTCCAAGGTGAACAGGCCGAGCGACTTCTATCCGACGACGTTCTAAAGGGACTCGGCTCTGGCGGACCCGGCTTTATGAACCATAGGCCACGAGAGTTGGCATTCCTCATTCGTGCCATGATGGCCTTCAAGTCGCTCTCACCCGAAATGCAGCTGTCGTTGCTCGATGATGCGTGGGCTTTCGCGACATGGCTGGATGAGGTGCCTGACGCCGGCAGGCGGCAGCTCAAGCTAATCGTGCCGCATTTGCTCTTTCCCGAGACGTTCGAGCGATTTTCAAGCGCGGGGCAAGTCAGGCAGGTTCTTGAAACGCTTGGGAACCTGCCCCGTACAACGGTCAGCCAGATGACCAAGATCGAGCAAGATCGTGAACTGGCGCGCGTTCGCCAGAAGTTGGAGGAGAGCCGGGGAGAACTGATCGACTTCTACCAGCCTGACGTCAAGGAGGTGTGGGATCCGGCGAAAGAAATTGACGATGCGCCAACCCCGACCTCCGTCGGCATCCACGACGTCGCGGGCGCCGACGAGATTTCGTCGAGCATGCCGCTCAATCAAATTCTGTATGGCCCTCCCGGAACGGGCAAGACCTTTCAAGTCGTCGATCGAGCCGTCGCCATCCTAGACCCGACTTTTCTGGTTCGGTCGGAGGGGGATCGCAAGGGCCTGAAGGATCGTTTCGATGAACTTGTCGATGACGGTTCAATCCGCTTCGTCACTTTTCATCAAAGCTTCAGCTACGAGGAGTTCATTGAGGGCCTGCGGGCGGAAACGACAGATGAAGGATCTGTCCGCTACGTGGTTCGCGATGGCATCCTGAAGTCGTTCTGTGCATCCCAGATCCGGCCCTTCAAGCTCGGAGAGCAGTTCTCGAGCGGATATGTGGTCAGCCGATGCACTCCCGAGATTTTGTGGCTCGACAAGCCGAACGGCTCGCAACTGCCTTTCCCTTGGAAGGTGCTCGACGAACTCGCTGAAGCGGTCCGACATGGCAAGCTCGCCGTCCAGGACATCCGGGACAAGAAGGTCTTCGATCTCATTCCCGATTGCCGGCTCGAGAAATTCCTCGTCAACGGCTACAACAACATCATCCCAGTTCTAGTTGAGCGGCTTCTCGAGCGCACCCCGACAAAGAACGACGTTTTCCGCAAGAGGGTCCTTATCATCGACGAGATCAACCGAGGCAACATCTCAAAGATACTCGGCGAGACGATCACGTTGATCGAACCGTCAAAGCGTCTCGGTACGAAAGAAGCGCTAACGACGATCCTGCCCTATTCTAAGACGACGTTCGGCGTCCCAGTGGGGCTTCACATCATCGGCACGATGAACACCGCCGATCGCTCGCTTGCGTCGATCGACATGGCTCTACGTCGTCGCTTCGTTTTCGAGGAAATAGAGCCGCAAACGACTCAGCTTGAAGGGGTCGAGATCGCGGGCGTTGATCTTGCTCAGTTGCTTTCAGTGATGAATGCGAGGATCGAGGCGCTTCTGGATCGTGATCACCGCCTGGGACATGCCTATTTCCTGAACTTGCAGGCTTCCGACGACATCGATCAACTCAAGGAGCTGTTTTCCCGAAGGATCGTCCCGCTTCTAAAGGAATACTTCTTCGACGACTGGCGGCGAATTCGCCTCGTCTTGAACGATCAGCGGAAGAACGACCCGCGGGATCGATTCGTCGTCGAGGGACCGCACGACGCGGCGGCGCTTTTCGGACCCGAACAACACGGGGTCGCGATCAATGGAACCTGGCGGATCAATGCGACAGCCTTTGATCGACCGGAAGCCTACAGGCAAATCATCGGCGGGCAGAATGCCGACCGTTAAGGAGTTCGCCCGGCTGACGACCAAGCAGGTATCTTCCTCCCTGGATTGCGCGTCGATCTCGGCGAGTGCCTTCGATTGGCTGCTGCGGTACGGGCGAGGCAATGACGAAGAATTCCCGTTTGTGCAGATCAAGTCCCCCGATACGATAAGCCTACAAAACTATGTCGGCGTGATCGAAACGCCATGCGGCACTCGGGTCGAAATCTTGCCGAAGCACGTCTCAGAGACGTCAGACGTGACTAGGATCCGCAGCCTGCTCATCAAGATGATAACGGAAAGCCTCAATCTGCGCCCTCGTCGCGCAGGCAACGCGGGCGTAGCGGCCTTCCATATGCCGATGACCGAGTGGTTTGCCAGTGCGTTCCTAGAGGAAGCTTCGGACCTGATCAGGCGGGGCCTCCGCTCCGGCTATGCCACCATCGGAACAAGAGAGCCGTATCTCCGCGGGCGACTTGAGGTCGCAAGGCAGATCGGCGCAGCCGGCGGACTTCATCAGTTCAGTGTTCAGTTGGACGAGTATTCGCTGGACCGGCCGGAAAACCGGATTTTGCGGTCCGCCGTGGAACATGTCGCCCGCAATACGGCCTCGTCGGAAAACTGGCGCCGAGCCAGAGAACTGTCAGCGCTCCTCGGCGAGGTACCGGAAAGCGGAGACGTCGGCTCCGACCTCGGAAAATGGGAGCGAGGGAGGCAACTCGCCGACTATGGACGCGTTAAGCCCTTGGCCGAATTGCTGCTCACCCATCAGCTGCCCTTTGCGACGCTCGGCGACCGGAAAGGCATGAGCATGCTGTTTCCGATGGAGCGGCTTTTTGAACGATATGTCTTTTCTTCAGTGTCGGCCTCGCTCAAGCCGGGCTTCGAGTCCGTTTGGCAACCGAGCCGACATCACCTCTGCTCCCTCGGCGCAGAGGAATGGTTTCGGTTGAAACCCGACATGCTGGTGCATGACGAGGCGCGGAGATGGATCATCGATGCGAAATGGAAACGGTTAAACCCCGACCGAAGCGAAAAATTTGGACTGGCGCAGGCGGATTTCTACCAGCTCTTCGCGTATGGCCAGAAATACTTGGGGGGATCGGGGGACATGTTCTTGATGTATCCGGGGACCGATGAGTTTCCCGAAGTCCCGGGACCATTCGAATTTTCCCGGGATCTTCGCCTTCACGTTCTGCCGTTCGATATGCACTCACGTACCGCGCCTGTGTGGCTCTCCGTTATAGGCAGCGACAGCAACGAGGAATCTGCGGCATAATTTCTCAGTCCGACGAGCTATCGTTGCAACATTGGAGCTCGAGCAAAGAGGATCCAGTCTACGCTCGTTCTCCAAGCATTCGGCTTAGGCGAAAGCCGCGTGAACCGAAACTACGACAGGGCCTCGCGATCCATATGCCCGCACTGTAACTTGTCGGCCGGCTCGGTCCGCCCGTAGCGCAGGCAGCGTGGTCCATGATGTGAAAGGATTTGAACCAAAGACCGGCCAACTAAAAACTCAACTGTCTGAAGCAGCTACTTTTCTGACTTACGGCTCAGTCTTCCGTCATCGCACGCGCCAGTTGGTCCGACAAAGGCTTCAGCAGATAGGACGTCGCCGGGCACTGTTACTTTAACGAGAGTGCAGACGTAACGTATTCTTTGGCGCATCTGTCATGCGGATTTCAGGCACGTGATTTCGCGCCACATGTCAGTGGCGGCTTGTCGTAACTCACGATGATCGGCGGCATTGAATTGGTTTCGGGGGAAATAATTTAGGTTGTAGATCGGATCATGTATCGACGTGAAATTTTGCACATGTCGCGCCGATTTAAAGCGCTTCATAACCCGCTCTCGTCGTCGGATCGGCTGATGCGAATTCTCTGCCCGATTGTTCAAACCCTTATGCTGGCGATGATCGCAAACGCTAAGTCCCATCGTTCGTTTGGCAGCGCCATATGATCGTAGTTTATCGGTGACCATGATCCGGGGTGCACAGCCCTGTGCAGAGAGAAGCTTGCGCATGAAGCGCTTGGCGGCCTTGGTATTACGGCGTTTCTGGACCAGAACATCCAAAACAAAACCATCCTGATCAACTGCTCGCCAAAGAATGTGATGCTCACTTTTGATAGATATTACACATTCATCCAGGTGCCATTTATCGCCAAGCCGCGGTGTGCGGCGACGGATATTACTGGCATAAGCACGTGCGAATTTCTCCGCCCATTCGTACACGGTCTTATATGTGACGAAGATGCCACGATAAGCCAGCATGTCTTCAACCATGCGAAAGCTTAGCGGAAAGCGGAAATACAACCACACCGCCTCTGCAATAATCTCAGATGGATAACGATGGCGGCGGTAAAGCGAAGAACGAGGTTCGGTCATCACCCGTTATCGCAACTGATGTTTACACTTAGGTTAAGGTAACAGTGCCCTTCGACCAGCTATAATAAAGGCTCTCGGCGATCCCCTCGCGGCGGCAGATCGCAGCAATGCTGTCTTCCCCGCGCAGTCCTTCCAGAACAATGCGGATTTTATCCTCTGCCGAATAATGTTTACGCGTGGCACGCCGGATGTCTTTGATCGTTTTCTCGGACGCAGATGTCTGAGGTACGGTTTTCTGTCTCATCTTCGCTTCCTTTGAATAAGCTATGATGAGCCGAAAACCCTCTCTTCTCAATTAATCCAATTTGGTCTCATGGGCGTTGATCCGGGACAAATTTCCACCACGTTGTCGAAAGTAGTGGCGATTTCATCATTCGCTCGAGCTAGAAGACGCACAAGCTATGGATACCCGAAAGCCGGTCGCGCTTTGACGTTTTCAAAGCGCTTGGTGACACACAAGAAGACGAGGTACAGCAGCCAGTAGACGTTCACTATCGCCATGCGCAAACCGCAAAGTGCCGCATACCACAGTCGAGAACGGGTACGCGCGACACGGAGAAGACACCAGCACCACAATCGTCCATAGCGGCTGAGTGAGTTCACGCTCGTGATTACTTCGTTGTCTCGTGACGAATATCCACCCGAACGGGTCCGACGTTGTATTCCATACGCTGGCAAGTTGAGCTTGCCTTCAAGAGGCTCAAAAGCTTGCTTCACCTCGGTCGGTTACCGGCCAAAGACAAAGCATTAGCGCGGAACTGGATTATGCTCACCCCATCGTAGCTTTTCTAATCGACGATATGACCTGAGATCTCCTAGACTCCCTCCCCTACACACGGAACAATCGCACATAGAAAGACTTCTATCCGGCGACTCTACAGATTGTTCGTGGCAATCTTGCGAAATGCTATTCTGGACCTGCCAGAGATTTCCCATGTAAAATTGAACACTGTCAAAACTCTACGTCACAGGCGCTAACGCCTTAAGTTTGCGCCCATGGCGGCGTCCATCCCATCAGAACCATTATTCCCGCATCAAAATTTCATTTCGAAATTTGCGTTGAAAACATGGTCCCGTGAAGAAGCAGAATACTGTCCCGTGTAAGACAATCCCAACGTGACGCTGGATGTGACGTCAATATCCAGCCCCGCCTCAATTGACGCGCTGTCTTTTGCAAGAGGCACACCGGCAATGGTAAAATTGTCGCCATCTGAGAAAGCAAACACAACTTCAGGCACCGTGCCATTTATTGCGTGTCGCCAGCCGGCCATGCCGCGCAGTGTCGCTTTCATTTCCCCAAGGGTAACAATCTGCTCTCCGCGCAGGCCAAGCGTGGTAAATGTCATATTGGTATTGCTGCTTGGACTGTTAAGCGCTGCTGCACCACCGGTCTCTGATAAACCATTGGTGTGCAGGCTGACATGCGCCAGATTTGCAAAAGGCTCAAGCCGCATGCCATTCTTCAGACGAATATCGTAACCGAGTTCGCTGAAGGTCTGAAAAGTACCGGCGCTGTAGTCCGCTTTGAGCTGCTCGTTCAAACCCGGAATGGCCACAAAACGACCGGCATCCACATTATGGTATGTATAAGCAATGCCGCTTCTGAAATTCACATTGCTCCAGTTAGTTCCTGCATAAAGACCGAGATGATAATTGTCAGAGGATGCCGATCCGCTGCCAGTATCCCCTTTGATGCGGGAATGGCTGTAACCGGACAGCATACCTGCACGCCAGTAATCAAGCATGGTATCTGCCCCAATCAAGAGACCACCGGTATTGCGACCCATACCGCGGGCATTGCCGTCACTATCCGCTGAGCCCCAGCTGCCAAAAGCCTGTGTCCAGAATACCGGCCCCGAATGCGTCGCGGCAACGGCAACCGGATCACTCTGTGAGACGTAGGCCAATACCGGAGCAGTAGACGCACCAGCATCACCGAAAGCTGCACGCAGACGATCATTGGCGGCATTGCGGATAAAACGGCTGTCTTCAATCAGTGCTGTCTTTGCGGAGGCATGAATTTCACCGGACAGCGCATCAAAGGCCTGCCGTGCACTGGTCTCATCTGTCAGTGACGCCACGAGATCATAGACCGTATTACCGACGCCGATGCTCTCAATCCCATTGCCCGTTGCACATTGATTGGAAGTCACGGCAACATCGCAGAAAGCGACGGCATTACGTTTAGCATCAATATATACGTGATTACGGTCATAGCTGAGTGCGAGATCAACAAACGGCATATTCTGATCAAGGTTGTTAAAGACCCCCGTCACACCGCCTACAACAGTCACAATCGTCCACCGGCTTTCGGGCAGATAGACACCACCCGCTTTCAGTGCATAGACCGTTCCGCCGTTAATATTGGCCTGTCCTGTTACCGTAATCAGATCACTTTCAAGCGCCGGATTGATCTCGGCTTCCAAGGTTGAACCCGCTTCAAAAGTAAGATTACCGTCAATTGTCAGTGTATCGATAGAATTACCCGGTGCAATTGTTGCACCCGAAGCAACCCTCACCAGAGATCCTGTGCCGGAGCCGATCGTGCCGGAACCGCCAAGTCTCGCTCCGGCGAGCACATCCAGTGATCCGCCAAGATGGCCGGTGCCGTTTGCATTGCCGACCAGCAATGTTCCCGCATTGAGCGTGGTTGTGCCGGTAAAGCCGGAGCTGTCACCGGTCAAAAGCACGGTTCCTGTACCATCCAGCGCAAAGCGACCGCTGCCGGACAATACACCGGCGTAATGGCCTGCATGACTGCCGTCGAAATGGAGTGAAGTGCCGGAGGCAATCTCCGCATTACCGCCGAACCGGTCAGCCGCGGTGATCAGTTCTCCACCGGCAATCGTCCAGTCCAGCACAGATGTGCCCGCAAGCGTAAGCGTCCCTGCGCCGCGCTTTTCCATCCGGCCTTCAACACCGTCCAGACCGGCAATATTCCCCGCAAATGTCCCAGCAACATTCTGATCAAAGATCATGGTTGCAGCATTGCCGATATGGCCGGATAGCGATCCGGCATCGCCGGTCAAAATGCCGGACTGCACGAGTGTATTGCCGTAAGCGTTCCCGCCATTCTCAAGGCGCAGAGTGCCTGCACCGGACTTGATCAGATCACCGGTGCCGGTGATAACACCGGTCAGGCCGAATTCGGTTCCGGCAGCGATGTCGAAAGTGCCGTTTCCGGTCAGCCCGATTGCACGGGCACTGTCAAAACCGGCTGTGGTGGCAAGTGTTCCGCCGCTAAAGGTCAGCCCCCCCAGCCCAGCTCCCAGATTATTATCCGCAGAGACCTGCAATATGCCGCCCGCAATGCTTGTTCCGCCCGTATAGGTGTTGATACCCGACAGGATGAGTGTGCCGCTGCCGCGCTGCTCAACACGACCGGTTCCGGAAATAACATTGCTGAAAGCAAAACTATCTGAACGGTTGAAGGCAAGAGCGGCATTATTGGTGATGTCGCCCAGAACCGAGCCCGTTATGCCGCCGTTGCCGAGCTGCAAAACCCCGCCCTGAATTGTGGTGCCGCCGCTATATGTATTGGTGCCGGTCAGCAGCAGCGTGCCGTCCCCCGCTTTCGTCAGACTTGTACCATCCCAACCGGACACGACATTCATCACCTGATCGGCCAGTGCTGTACCGACGGTAAAATGGTCAGTTGCATTGGCAAGGGTGAATGTACCATGAGCAAGATTATTACCCGCAGTCCAGCTCAGACCATAGCTCGCCAGATATTTTGTTTCGTCATCGGATTTGCGGGTATGGACAGTCATATAATCGACCGTTCCGTTAAAACCGCCGATCGTCACCGCTGAAAAATCCCCGCTGATGCCGTTCCGCGTCGAGATCAGAACCTTCTCAAGCTGACTTTCGTTCTGAATGCCACTGAGATTGAACGCAACACCATTGCCGATCCTCATCCGGTCAGACTCAAGTGACGGCTGTCCCGCACCGGCATTGATTGCCAGCTGTGTCTGATCCTGCAGATCAATGGTATTTGATACCCACAAGGATGAGGAACCGGCGATTGCGAGTTTGCTTCCCGCACCACTGACATTCAGATCACCCGAGAGACTGTTGATCGTGCTTTGTGCCCCGCCGCCAAATTGCAGTGTTCCGCCCGTGACTGCAGCCGAACCGCCAAGTGTGCCTTGCACGATCAGCTTGCCGCCGGACACGGTTGTCATACCCCTGAAGTCGGTATTGTCAGCCGTCAGCACTGTTGTTCCGGCGATCTGATTGATGCTGCCCGTGTTCCCGCTTTTCATGCGTGTATCGAAGACATAATTGCTGTCGGTGTGGTTGAAACGCAGCGTGGCGGTTCCCTTGCCAAATTCGAGCAGCCCCGCTTTCAGCCGCCCTGCAACAGCCGCCTTGGCAGCGTCATTGCTGTCTGCACCGATGCTGAGCGTACCGGTTGAACCAAAACCCGGGAACAATCCGTCTTTCGCCAGATAGACCGTGCCCTTTCCGTCCGCTCCGGCCTCAACGACTGCGCCCATCGTAATGGAAACGGAACCCGAGCCGTAATTAAAGGGCGTACCAAAGCCGATATTGAGGTCGCCGGTATTGATCCAGCGAGAACCTGATCCCTCAACAATAACCGAGCCGGTGCTGTTAGTCATACTGCCGATAAAGCTGTCACCATTCGTAACAATACCGCCATTGGTGATCCGCAAAGTTCCTTTGCCGCCCATGTCACCGACCCGCAAAGTACCGGCATTGCTCCAGTTCGAACCTGTGCCGGACACGACGACCAGACCTTCACCGGCGGCACCATTGAGTGAGCGGCCGATATGGCCGTCAGTGCTGGTCAGGGTTGCACCGTTCAGAACATAAACCTCCCCGTGGCCATCTACACCGGCCAACAGAGCGGCGCGGTTATCCCATCTGGATCCCCGACCATTGACGACCGCTGTCGCCGGTTCTCCGGACACACCCTTCACATCACCGAAACTGTTGGTAACTATGCCGCCCTGATCAATGACGAGCCCGCCGTTACCGGCACCGCCAATTGAGAGATTACCGTCAATCAGCCAGCGCGCGTCAGTACCAGTGACACGCAAATTGGCTGTTGCACCACTGGTCGTTCCCGCATCGATATGGCCTGCACTGCTGCCAAGCTTTCCGGCAATTTGCAATGTGCCCTTGCTTACACTGGTTTCACCCGTGAAGGCTGAACTGTTACCGGTCAGGATGGTTATGCCTGTGCCTGATTGCAGGAGGCTCCCGTTTCCGGAGATTGCACCTGCCAGTGTCAGAATACCGGAACGGTTGAAGGCAAGTGCCGCACTATTATGAATATCTCCTGCAAGGGAGCCTGTTGTGCCGCCGTCACCGATCTGCAAGGTGCCGGTTTTAATATCCGTGCCGCCTGTATAGGTATTGTCTCCCGTCAGCGCCAGCGTGCCGGTACCGTCCTTGATCAGGGATAATCCGCCGCTGCCGTTTTCAATAACACCGGCAAAAACAGAGTTTACATTGCCATTCGCAGTGATCACAGCAGAATTCGGAGCACTGTTAGTAACAGTACCGCTGCCGGATAGCGCAGTGAGATTTGTACCAAAACCGTTGACATCAACAACGGCATCTTTCGCAATCGCTACGCGCACGGGAAGTGTAGAATTTGTATCTATGCCCAGCGCTGTTTTGCCGGCGAGCAAACTTCCTATCTTAACTGTGCCGCCCGCAACATGCGTTTCCTGACCGGCAGCACCGGACCGGCTGGCATTGCGAAAGCTGAGAAAAACAGTTCCCGTATCCGCAGCACTTCCCAGTGTCAGAACAGAGCCGTCTTCCGCCTTAAAGCCAGTCATAATATTGAGCGTTGCGCCAGCGGCTGCAGCCAGTGTTCCGGACTGACCGCTCAGTAAACTGATTGTGCCTGTCGACAGTAACATGTCCGCAATGGCGGATATGACACCACCTTCAAGATTATAAGAGACGTTACGGGATGTCGCCCTGTCAAAAGCCAAAGTGTCTTTGACGGTCAGCGTTGCCGGTGCGGATGCGCTCAATTCGCCGCGCACAGTTGTTTTACTGTCCTGCAGTACAGAAGCATCGCCGGACAGGTTCAGTACGCCGTTAATCTCACCACCGGAGAGGATCGTTTTACCAGCAACATTAACCGTCGTGTCTTTGGCGATGACACCGCGTTTTTGTGTGAAAGTACCGGCATTCAGGGTGATATTCCTGCCGGTTGTCCCATCTGTCTGATTATAATGCCCGCTGATATTAACTGTCGTACCGGTTCTGCCGGATACTGTGCCACCGGTTTGCTGCAATTCTCTGATTGTTTCGTTACCGATAAGGACGTCAAAGGCGCCATTGGCGCCAACATTAACCGTCGCACCGGATGCCAGCGCCGCACCATCAGTCTGCAATGTTCCGTTACGCACTGAAAGTGTGGTTGAACCGACATCCCCTGCCCCCAGAAGTGCGAGGGTTCCGCCTGTCACATCAATATCGCTGAACATGGAACCGGCACTGGCCCCATAGAGTGTCACTGTACCGGCACCGGTCTTGGTCAGCTTATGCGTGCCGAAGATCTTGCCTGCAACACTCATTTCCGCGTTTGCGCCAACTGTATCGACAGTTACATCCGATGCCAGATTCAAAACAGCCGTCGACTGAAAAATTGGCGTATGATTCCTGCGGGTCACAATAATACGGGCATCATCCGTTGTTCCCGAATTCAAGGTCAATGTACCGTTCTGAAAAGCATATCCGCCCAGAACACTATTGTTTATGTTGAGGGTTCCGACGGTATACGGACCACCATCCAGACCGACATAATAAGTTATGCCGTCACTCATGCCGTTAAAGGTAACTTCCGCTCCGGCGCTGTCGGGAATGCTGCCGGATGACCAGAATGCGGGCGAGTTCCATCCCCCGGTGGTTCCTGTCCATACAAATTCAGCCCGCGCGGTCTGCACAGAAAGAGCCGGACACATCACAATTGCTGCTGCAACAGACCAATATCTGATCCCGACAAGCGCCGTTGTGTTCTGCAATAAAGAACGCATCTTGTGCACGGTTGTCTTATACATGATCAGCCCCCGGATCTGCCGATACCGTCGGGCGACCTGAACCTGCACGCACATAACGACAATCAGCATTGCAGGCGCCACATTGCTTTATTTTTAAAACAATGTTGCCACCTGATATAAATAAAATCTGATCGCAAATTTGAATTTAAGCTGGTGCTTGTCAAGCCGTAAGAGACTAAAATTTATAACTATATCAATCTGTTATATTGAGCGTCTCAAAAAATATTCCAAAACTTTTCTGTATGTCTCACATCGTAAAAATGTCGCGCTCTGTTAAACCGACAAAATCCTATCGCATGGCTGCAAGCCAGCGGCTCCAGTCAACCTCTGAGGTCGATTCGGTATGATGACGGGTACTGCCGAAGGCCATTTCCCGATAGTCGCGTGGCGGCATGCCGAAATGGCGTGAAAACAATGTGCTGAAAGTCTGCGCATTCGCAAAACCCCAGCTGATTGCAATCTCGCTGACAGACAGGTGACGGCAGGCCGGATGCACCAGATCATCCCTGCATCGGTAGAGCCGCCGCTGCCGGACATAGCTGGAAAAGCCGTGAACCGGTTCCATGATCCGGTATAATGTTGCCCGCGAGAAAGCAAAATGCTGTGCGACACTTGCTGAACTCAACGTGAGATCGGCCAGATTATCCTCAATATAGCGACGCACCGCCAGCCATGCCGCTGTACGGACGGGGACAGCCTGCTCTTCTGTCACCACGCCATTGAGAACAGCTGCAGCCAGTGCCAGTGTAGGCCCCTGCATCGCCATAGCCTGCGCCGGTGTCATTTTGGGTCCTGCTGCATAAAGGGCCAGAACATGACTGCGCAATAAGGCCGTCAGCGGTTCCTGAGCCGCCAGTCGCGAACCGCCATAGCCATCAGGCTGCGCAAGCAACGGATCAAATAGACGCCGTGGTAAAACCAGATCAAAACTCTGATATTCCGTCGATACAGTCTTCAGTGGCTGCGTCATGTCAACGATCAGAAGATCACCTTGCTGGGCAATTTCTTCACGGCCACGCGCCTGTGCGCTGCGCTTACCAAAGACATAAAATTGCAGCATATAATAATCGAGGCTGTCGACGGCGATCCGCGATTTAACGCGCTCGGTCGTCTGGCCGGAGCTGCGAACAGTGCCAAACATCAGATCGCCCGCATGAAAAGCGTCGACATTGGCATAGAAACTGTCATAGGTGAGCTCAGAAACATCCCAAACGGAAGTCGCACTGTCCCGCCACAGCGGAATGCGCTGATGCAACGGCAGTTGGTTGGTATTGAGAACCGACCGCGGTACGAAACTTCCCCCAGACCCCATTCGTTCACATTTTCCTTGTCGTTAAAAGCACACTTAATGCTTGAGTATACACTCTTCATCTTTCCGCTTTAGCAGGTGAGCTTGTATGCATATTTATGCTTTGTATCGTAATCTTTTTATCGATCCAGTGCCAGAACCAAGCACCTCAACTTCCGATAGCCTGAGACCGCTCCTTCGCTGCGTCAGCACTAGGCGTTCCACCGCTGACAATTTCGGTGAACATTCTACATCGGGACTATTGGAACGAAGCTCTCCACACAAGCCGTGACGCCTCATCAGCTCAAATCCGAAATCCGACACGGCCGCGTTGCGAGCGTCTTTTTTCAGCAAAGGATCCTCCCTACCGGACGGAAGACCAAACGGACCGCCGTTTCGAGAACTTTACCGAACGGGTGACGATGCGCTCATTTATGCGGCGACCCGAAATTTCGTAAACGTCGCTGACGAACTTTTTTGGCGGAATGCAGCCCCTGACTCTTTCATACGAAAAACTGTTGGCGTGCAAGCATTGTTCGATGTGTTTCGCGAGATAGCAGGGCCTATGCTGAAAGAGGGCGACCTCAGTGCAGACGCATTTCGCAAGCGGCTATCTCCCGCGAGCTGGGTCGACTTCGCTAATGTGCGTTTCCAAATTGCTTCAGGTTCCAATCGCACTGTAATCCGTCGTATCATTCGTGCCAATTTGGAACTGATCCCCGTATCCGAGCTACCGATCGACGACCATCAGTTTGTTAGAAACTGAATATGAAGTAGCTTCATCTAAGCGGTGAAGTGCGTGAAGCGTTGCTAAACAACGCCCCACGCGCGAAACCGTCCCCTGCCGGTCATTTCGCGCAAATTTAGCTCTTCCACAAGTCGAAGGGCGGCACGGGGCGTGATGTCGAGTTCCGCAGCGATCATACCGGCCGAAACCAGGGGCCTCGCCAGCACCAGTTCGATCAGACCGGGAAGATTTGACGAGGCACGTCGGCCGAGAAGCCGTCTTTCCATCATCTGGCGCGCCAGCAGCAACCGGTCATGCTCTTTAAAACACGCTTCAATTCCGGCAATCAGCCCGTCGAGACTGGCATGCAGTCGGGTTTCAAAGTTGCGATGGCGCCGCCGTTCGACACGGATGGTTTTCAGGGCGGCATTGAAGGCCAGCAAATGCGCTTGGCTTGTCAGCCCTTCGCGCCGGAGCAATGAGGCGGCCAACAAGCGGCCCAACCACGGCGCTCGCTGCAAAACGGCAAGCTCGTTCCACGCATCAAGCGCCAGAATGGCCTGCAGCACCGGCGGCAGATCGTTGATCGACCGCAAAACGGTTCGCCATTCCTCGAGCCGTTCCTCTTCATCCCAGTCGGGATCGCGGATCAGCGGGTCAGTCTCCGGCTTAGCCATCCTCTGCGGCTGTTTCGCTTTGGTCAGAACGTCTTCGGACCGTGCCAGCACAGCGTCGATGGCGTCGAGATCGATGCCGGGCAAGTCGAGTCTCTCATCCCAACGATTTTTTCTCCCCTCCCCGTCCTGATCCGGCCGTTCGACAGTCGCATCGTGCACAGTGGCGCTTTCGCCCTCCGCGACGATGCCGCCGCCACCCAATGAGGCTGCAGGCCCTGCCTGTCGCAGACTGCGCAAACCGTTTTGGCTCAGCGCCCAGTCCGGCGCCTGCGCGGAAATGCGCCGCCTTGTCTGCAACACGTCCCGGGCAATTGTCAGCGCGTGGCTGGGCGAGCGGATATCGCGGGCCGCCTCATGCAGGACGAGGTCTTCCATCTCGACCAGTTCGCCATCGAGCCACAATGAGGCGCAGGCATCGGCAAAATGCAACCGTTCGATCAGCCCCGCGCCGACCGGCGAGTGGGCAAGGCGCTCGTCGAGGCGTACCAGAGCCGCACTGGCGCGCGTCAAGGGCTGCAACAGGGCCTTCAGAGGCAAATCATCGAGATCGTAACGCATTGAAAACATGGTAAACAAATTCTCGAACGGACACCAGTGTTTATTTACTGTCCGGCACTGGCGATGGTTGGAAGTAGCACCTTTCATCATCGATAATTATACAGTATCGATGATTAGCCATCTCGGAGGAGAACCTTGCCATCTTAGCCTCTGATTGCTATGCTTGCCTGAAAAGCAGCGAGGAAAAGGCAATGTCCGAACAGCAACTGTCCGTGCGCAGTTCCAAAGCACGTGATCTGGCCCATTCCCTGGCCAAACGCACCGGCCAGCCAATCAACAAGCTCGTTGAACGGGCACTGGAGCGTTACGATCAGGAATTGCGCCAGCAACAGGCGCTCACCCCCATGGACGCGCTTCTCGACCTGATGGCGGAAGGCCGGCGGTCCGTGCCAGAAGGCACGACCTCTGCGCATGATGATCTCTATGATGAACACGGACTGCCGCGATGATCGCCATTGATACCTCGGTCATCCTCGCGATAGCCTTGCGCGAACCGGAAGCTGACCCGTTCGAGCGCCTGGTGCGTCGCGATGCGATCCTTATCGGCTGGCCAACCCTTCTGGAATTGCGCATGGTTCTCACAGGCAAAGGCTTCGCGAATGCTGCAGCTATTGTCGATCAACTCATCGGTTTGCCGAACGTGACGACTATTGCCTTCGATGAAGCCCAATATCGCGCGGCAGAACGGGCATTCGACCGGTTCGGCAAAGGCCGCCATGCCGCCGGTCTGAACATGGGGGACTGTTTTTCCTACGCCGTCGCCTCGATTGCCAGGGCGCCGCTGCTGTTCAAGGGACATGATTTCGGAAAAACCGATCTCAAACTACACCCTGAATCATCGACGGCATAATGATGACCGCGGATAAACCGATCGAATGGCGTGCCCAACAATTGGATACGATTGCAGCCGTCCTGCCGATGAACCGGCGCGACATGCTGGCCGAGATTTTGACGGATCAGGATGTCGAGACACTCCGCCATCTGGTCAATGAAGGCATGGGCGAGAATACGCTGCGTGCGCTAACCTCGGATCTGGCCTATCTCGAAGCCTGGTCGCTGGCCGCAACCGGCAGCCCCCTCGCCTTCCCGGCACCCGAAGCCCTGCTCCTGAAATTCATCGCCCATCATCTGTGGCGACACCAGCAACGCGAGATCGATCCCGATCACGGCATGCCAGCCGGCGTGGAAGCGGAATTGCGCAGCCAGGGTTTTTTGCGCGCATCAGGACCGCATGCGCCAGCAACCGTGCGGCGGCGCCTGTCCAACTGGTCGACATTGACCCGCTGGCGAGGGCTGGAAGGACCGTTTTCGGCACCGTCGGTCAAATCCGCTCTGCGTCTTGCCGTGCGTGCCACCAATCGTCCGCGCAGCCGCAAGAGTGCGCAGGCCATTACCGGCGACATCATGACAAAACTTCTGGGAACCTGTGTTGGCGACGATTTGCGCACGCTGCGCGATCGGGCCATTCTGATGGTCGCGTTTGCCTCGGGCGGCCGCAGGCGCAGCGAGGTTGCACGGCTCTCATTGGAACAGCTCACCCTGGAAGAGCCCGTAATCGACAAGGACGGCAATCCCCTGCCCTCTTTGTCGATCCGCCTCGGGCGCACCAAGACGGCCAGTGCCGAGCAGGACGAGGTCGTCTATCTGACCGGTCGCCCCGTCGACGCGCTCTATGCATGGATTGCAGCGGCGAAGATCGAAAGCGGAAGCCTGTTTCGCTCTGTCGATCGATGGAACAATGTCGGACGCCAGGCGATTGATGCCCAAACGGTCAATGCAATCGTCAAAGCACGGGCCGTGATCGCCGGTCTGGATCCGAAGGCGTTTTCGGCGCACGGGTTGCGCTCCGGCTATCTCACCGAAGCGGCCAATCGTGGCATTCCGCTGCCGGAAGCCATGGAACAATCGCGCCATCGCTCCGTGCAGCAGGCGTCCGACTATTATAACAACGCCAAGCGGCGTAGCGGACGAGCGTCGCGGTTGCTTTAGCCCCGGAAGCGTAGAGCCTCGATCGGCACTGTTACCTTAACCTAAGTGTAAACATCAGTTGCGATAACGGGTGATGACCGAACCTCGTTCTTCGCTTTACCGCCGCCATCGTTATCCATCTGAGATTATTGCAGAGGCGGTGTGGTTGTATTTCCGCTTTCCGCTAAGCTTTCGCATGGTTGAAGACATGCTGGCTTATCGTGGCATCTTCGTCACATATAAGACCGTGTACGAATGGGCGGAGAAATTCGCACGTGCTTATGCCAGTAATATCCGTCGCCGCACACCGCGGCTTGGCGATAAATGGCACCTGGATGAATGTGTAATATCTATCCAAAAGTGAGCATCACATTCTTTGGCGAGCAGTTGATCAGGATGGTTTTGTTTTGGATGTTCTGGTCCAGAAACGCCGTAATACCAAGGCCGCCAAGCGCTTCATGCGCAAGCTTCTCTCTGCACAGGGCTGTGCACCCCGGATCATGGTCACCGATAAACTACGATCATATGGCGCTGCCAAACGAACGATGGGACTTAGCGTTTGCTATCATCGCCAGCATAAGGGTTTGAACAATCGGGCAGAGAATTCGCATCAGCCGATCCGACGACGAGAGCGGGTTATGAAGCGCTTTAAATCGACGCGACATGTGCAAAATTTCACGTCGATAAATGATCCGATCTACAACCTAAATTATTTCCCCCGAAACCAATTCAATGCCGCCGATCATCGTGAGTTACGACAAGCCGCCACTGACATGTGGCGCGAAATCACGTGCCTGAAATCCGCATGACAGATGTGCCAAAGAATACGTTACGTCTGCACTCTCGTTAAAGTAACAGTGCCCCAGCACCTCATATCCGTTGATGAACAACTATTTCGTGTATTCTTCTTGGATAATTACAAAATGTTGTTGCGCAAAGGATAACTGATCCTAGAATTCGGTTAACGGGTTCTTGGGGTAAAAAACTATGGTCAACACAAATGTTGTGTGGGGAGTCGGTGTATCCGCATTGTTTGGCTTCATGATCTTCAAAGGGCAACAGGATAATTGGAAGAAGGCCGAGGCCGCAAAAGGTTTCAGCGACAAAATCAATACCCAGCTCGATGACGCTGAGAAGAAGGGGAGCACCCCTGCCCTGTTGAACAAGCTGATCGTCGATATAGCATATTCCGTTCGCCCGAGAGACGGAGATGCCGTCAAAGTCGTCAATGACCGATATCCAGATAAGACTGTGCGACAACGCGCTCTGGAACAGATTCAGTTAGGATATCAGGAAACAGATCCGATTAATCCGAAGGCGATATCGAGATTGGCTGAGGAGGATTGCGATTATCGGGCGCGTAACCTCGAACGCAATAACAAAAATTATAGCGCTGATGATGTCATCGCCGCATGGCAACTCGCGAATGCCGACCTTCAAGTTTGGCTTCCATATGTCCAGTATCAGGATTTATCCGTTAAAGCGTGCCAGGCCACGTTTCAGTCAATGATTAGAAAGCTGCAGGACAAGAAAGACAAAGAGCTCAACGCTAAAAACATCGGTGCGGCGGTCGGCAAGGTCACCGGAACGATTGGGAATCTTTGGGATCAATCGACCAAGCCCATATCCGATGCTGTTGACGGTGTCGTGAACGATTTTAAGACTGGCTATTCCGAGGCAACCAAGTGACGCGACCCCTCTCCGCCAGCAACTTAATTTACTCGTAAACGACATCTACTAAATCTACGGAAGCTATTGAAAATGAAAAGAATTGCAGCGGTTTTGATCGCCAGCGTCAGCCTTGTTTCGAATGCCTATGCGTTGCACCCAAGCGATATAATCGACAATCCTTCGAAGTTCTCCGATATGTGGACACGGGCCGCTGTACAGGCGTTTTCCTGCAAGAACGTCGACTACGATTCCAAGCTCAAAATTGTGCAATTCGATGACCACTTCTATGAGTTTCCACGCTTTGAAGGCGATCCCAGGAAAGATGATCGGATTTCATCTCTAACGCGGCCGACGAACACGCTGATCCTTTCGGAAGGCATGGCGACCGAGACAACAAGCATCGCGGGTCGCAGCCTCTTTGGAGCATCGGAAGACACCCCTACTCATTTTTCTGCTGGCCATTATACAGCTGTCACAGCGTATCCGAAGTTTGATACCGCCAAGATAGGCAAAGGCATTTTGGAACAGGATCGGTTGCTCGAAGGAAGCGAAGTCCAATTTAAAGGCGTCGTGCTCGACAAGAAATCCGGCAGGCTCACGGCCTTGATCAGCCAGAACCAGGCATCATCAGGAGAGGCTCCATAATACGAGAGTTACGAAGAGCAGTTTGATTGCAAGGCGATCCCCACGGATGACGTTGCAAACTTTGCTGACAAAACGGTGCGCACTCTGTTGGCTTCAATGGCCAAGGTTCGAAAGGAAGTGGCAGTTTCGTCCTCGCCTACGGCTGAATCCACTGCTACCCCACCAATCGTTCAAACGATGCCACCCAAGGACGATGTGTCAGCAGAATACGACGCAGGTCCAGTCGGCAACCTTGAGAACCCCGGCCCTTACATTGCCCAGGTGTCGAAACAGACAAAATTCGCACTCACCTGCAAAGACGACGAGGGCGACAGAATCCGCGTTGCCGTGTTCGAGCATCCATTGCGTGGGTTTCCCCATCTTCAAATCGAGCACAATGAAGACGAATTGAAGCGGGATAAAATCTATACGAAAGATCGGCTTCATGTGACGGCTAAAGTCCGCAGCATCAGAGAACCGAGTTCCCCGAACTCCAAGCTAGCTCGTCATGCGCTAGTCATTGTTGACTATCAGCTGGGTGACGAAATCTATCCTGCGGGATTAAGCTTCATTGCTGATTTGGCTGAAGGTCCTAACGCATATGAAGGAGGGCGCGGAACACAGCTTCGCGCTAGCTCGGAGTTACCGACAATCATGCGTCCAAAAATTAGAAATGAGTACGGCGAGTTCAATGTCACATTGAACAAGCTAAAAATCGACCGCGTGACGGGGGATACCACACTCACGATGTCGTGGTTTCTAGTTCCGGCCCTACATATCAAGCATAAGTGTCAGATCTCGAAGCAGCCTGATAAAGACGCTGCCATTATGATTGGTGAGGCGTTTGAGGGGATGAAAGCCGAGATCAAACGGATCACTAAGAAGGGTGTCGAAAACCGACTTTAGCGAAACCCGAGATAGGAGAGGCCCGAGATAGGAGAGGGAGGAAGGCCTTCCCTCCATTTTCAATATTCTCAATTTTTGCGTTCCTGTAATCAATGAGGTCGGTTCGGCGCTCATATTGCTAGTGGTGAAGAGCGGAGGTTAAAGGACGTATTCGAAGCTGTCCTTGCTGCTGCACTCGGTTAGAACCGTCAGCTCCTCACATCGTCGGCTCGCAAAGAATTCGAAAAACTTTACAACTGTAAAGTCGCCCGCAACGACGGCCACCCTGTGAAAAACTTTACAGTTGTAAAGTCGAGCGTCAGCCAATGCCTCCGTTAAGCTCTCGTTAACGAAAAATTCCTTGTAGAATCGGTTGCATTCGGGTCTTATGACGGAAAGTGAACCGTATCGGGTTCAAAACCGTCAAGAGAACTAAATGCTTCAGTCGCACAATTCCGTCGTCACAGACACTGCGTCAAAGATCGAAGGCTACACCGCCAAGCTCTCGGCTGAGTTGAGGGAGATGCGTGAGGCCTTTTATCCGCCTTCCTCGCGAAAGTCATTCTCGCGCACTTTTTCGACACTCGATCTCGTCAGACTCCTCGATGTCCCTGAGAGCACCTTGCGTCAACTCACCATTGAGGGGAGGGGGCCTCAGCCTGATCGCGCGGAAAACAATCGTCGCACCTACACCATCGAGCAAGTCAAAGAACTTCGGCAATTCCTAGCTGATCTTCGTCCAGACGAAGCCGTGAGCCTGCTGCCGTATCGCCGTGGCAACGAGAAGCTTCAGGTTATCGCCACATCCAACTTCAAGGGTGGCTCCAGCAAGACGACGACTTCTGCCCACCTTGCGCACTTTCTTGGCCTGCAAGGCTATCGCGTTCTGTGCATAGATCTCGACCCTCAGGCATCATTGACGTCGATTTTTGGCATTCAACCTGAATTCGACCTTGAACCAAATTCGACCGCGTATGCCGCGCTGCGGTATGACGAAGAGCGTCTCCCTTTGTACGACGTCATTCGTTCCACATACTTCCCGGGTGTCGACTTGGTGCCGGGAAATCTGGAATTGATGGATTTCGAGTTCGATACTCCGTCATATCTGGCTGACCGAAACCGAGACGAGCTGGGCCTCTTCTTCGAGCGCCTGGTTAAGGCAATTCAGACAGTCGAAGATCGTTACGACATCGTCATTCTCGATACACCGCCTTCACTCGGTTACACGACGCTTGCGGCTCTATATGCGGCGACATCCCTGATTGTCACTGTTCATCCGGCAATGCTTGACGTCGCGAGCTGCAACCAATTCCTGATAATGATCTCGGATTTGTCGGAAGTGTTGGCGCAGTTCGGAGCAAAGTTCGAGCACGATCATTTCAAGTTCTTGCTCACCCGCGTAAACCCGAACGATGGCCCGCAGAAATATATGGCTGGTGTAATGCGCCGCCTGTTCGGGGACGACGTTCTGGTTGCTGAGGCATTGGAATCGACGGCTATCGCGGGCGCTGCAGTCGCCAAGAAGACACTTTACGAGCTGGAATCTGGAGAGGTGGGTCGAGAAGCCCTGAAACGGGCCTTGGAGAGCGCGGATCGCGTTAATTTCGACATCCTGAGCCTGATCCATAAAGTTTGGGGACGTAACCCATGAAAAAAAGCATTCTAAAGCAAATGGCCGATGTCGAGGCTAGGGGAGGGGAAGGCGCAGATAAAGCGATCCTGAACCCAATGGCGGCTCGACGTCATTCGTCACCAGTGATCTCAAACGTCGGCCGTGCGCTCACCCAGCTGACCGAGGACAGCATTGTCACGCTCGAAGCCAGCAAGATCGAGCGGTCTCCGTTCAAGGATCGTTTTGAAGCTGATGCTGAAGCCAACGAGGAACTCGAAGCCCTTAAGCTCTCGATTGCTTCCGAAGGCCAGAAAATCCCTGTTCTGGTGCGGCCGCATCCATCAAAGCCGGGGCATTATCAGCTTGCCTACGGCTATCGTCGCCTCGCAGCCATAAAGGCGCTGAACGAGGAGGATGGTCGCTCTGACCCCATCAAGGTTAAGGCCTACGTTCGTGAACTGACGGATCGCCAGCTCATCGAAGAGCAGTCCCTTGAGAATGGTGTTCGCGAAAGCCTGACCTGGATCGAGCAAGCGATGTGGACACTCCAGCTGAAGGCTGTAGGGCTGTCTCAGCGGGCGATCTGCCCCATCCTCGGCCTGACTGAAGCCGCGATCTCGCATTTTGGTAAGGTGACTTCAGCCATTCCTGAAGACGTCATCTATGCGATTGGGCGCGCGAAGTCAGTTGGTAGGCCGAAATGGACATCGCTCGCAGAGCTGATGTCGGGCGATGGCAAAGTCGAAGCCGTTCGCGAACTGATCAAGACGCCGGATTTCCAGGCGGCGGACAGCCCGACTCGTTTCTCGAAGGCCTTCGAAGTGGCCAAAGGCGAGAAGACTGTGCCTCAATCTGCGCCTGCTGCTAAGTCCTGGACATCCAAAGACAATTCGGTCAGCTTTATGATGAATCAGAAGCCGAAGAAGGTCGCTATCGAGCTAACTAGCACGAAGGCTGCACCCTTCGGCGACTGGCTATCGAGCCGTCTGGACGTCCTCTATGAGGAGTTCAGGCAATCAGAAACAGGAAATGGAGATAACTAAACCGCGAAAGAGAAAAGGCCCCACAAACACACGGTCTGCGAAGCCTTTCGGTATTCTCTAGCAAGATAACGAATCGCATTTCTCAGAATCCGTGTCAAGCGTTTTGACGTCGTTTGCGGCGAACGGATCTCTTTTGCCTTCAGTTAGGTGAGAGAAATGCAAGCTGGAGAATATGCAACGACTCCCTTTGGGAGTCGACCGATGACGCTTGCCTCGTTGGCAGCGCAACGTGTCACACGTGAATCCGAAGGGCAGGGCAGGGCGGTCGATAAGTGGGCGCTCTACAAGGATATCTGTGAAGCTAAGAGCGTGCTGGGAACGAATGACCGTGCGTTGGCGGTCTTGTCGGCGCTGTTGTCCTTTTATCCAGACAGCGAGTTGTCAGAGGAGAACGGGCTGATCGTGTTCCCATCAAACCGCCAGCTCTCGCTGCGTGCTCACGGAATGCCTGACACGTCTCTGAGGCGTAATCTAGCCTCTTTGGTCGACGCAGGCCTGATCCTGAGGCGCGACAGCCCGAACGGGAAGCGTTACGCCCACAAGAGCAGGGGAGGGGACATTGAGGAGGCTTTTGGGCTGTCTTTGGCACCATTGCTCGCTCGCGCCGACGAGATCGCTCAGGCGGCCGACCAGGTGCGTGCTGAGGCCCAACGCATCAAGCGGACAAGAGAGCGCATTACGCTCCAACGCCGCGATATCTCCAAGCTGATCGAAGTTGCCGTCGAAGAAGTCGCTGAAGGCGACTGGAGCGGTCTCTGGAGGCGTTTCCGTGCCATTGTAGACGCTATTCCGCGTCGAGCATCTATCACCGAGCTGGAGACGATTCTCGACGAACTGGTGGCAATCCGCGTCGAAGTGGATAACGCGCTGAATTCCTTTACGAATGATCAGAATATGGACGGCAATGATGTCCATACTGGACGGCAACATACTGAATCAAACCCAGACTCACATTTTGAACTTGAACCTGCTCCAGAAACGAGCGGGGTCGAGGTTGAGCCAAAACCTAGATCGGTGGAGCCGCCGAAAGGGTATCCGCTCGGCCTGATATTGAAGGCCTGCCCAGACATAATCGACTACGCCGTCGACGGGATCGCGAGCTGGAGAGACTTGATGGCGACGGCCGCGCAGGTTCGTGGCTATCTCGGGGTTTCGCCGAGCGCATATGCCGATGCCTTAGACATCCTCGGGCAGGAAAACACCGCTGTCGTGATTGCGTGTATCTTGCAGCGCGCCAACCACATCAACTCGGCAGGCGGCTATCTGCGAGCATTGACCGACAAGGCGAGGGCAGGGGGCTTCTCTGTCGGCCCAATGTTGATGGCGCAACTGAAAACGAATGGGGTGACGACGTCGAGGATGGCTGGATAAAATGCGGATTTGCCACGGAACCTCGTCCATCCATCTGGATTCCATCCTGCGTGAAGGACTGAAGCCGCGTGGCCAGAAGCCTTCCAACTGGCAAGCATCCAGTCACGCCGACCTGGTCTACCTTTCACAGGCATACGCTCTCCATTACGCGGGGAATGCGGCCGACAAAGAAGGCGGAGACATCCTCCTGGTCGAGATCGACACCGATCTCCTTCCAGCGTCGAGTTCGATGCTCGCAGACGAGGACGCAATCCTCAGTGCGCTCTCCATGGGCATCATCGAGCGGCCGAGTTTCGCGAATTATGATCCCGATCTGGCCCTCCATGATGTTGCGGAGCTGATCACCGCCGATCTCGATAAATTCGCGGAAATCGGTGCTGACGCTGAGTGGTCGCTATCCGTCATCGGGAACTGCACGCATCACGGTGTCATCCCACCAGATGCGATTACCAGGATCGTAAGCTATTCGGCCGAGGCGAACTGGTGGATTGGTTTCAATGACCCTGTGATCGCGATTCCAAATTTTCGATATCTGGGCGGCGAGTTCACGAAAACCCAGCTGTGTCTTATGGGAAGGAAAGACGAAGCCGAACCAATACCAACAATGTTCCCAATGACTTTCAGTTTAAATGATCTCGATGATCATATAAGAGGAATGAAAAAAGAGGAATGGCACCGTGTAAACGGTCGACTGATCGAGGTGTATTAGGGGGAAGCATGGAATTCTCATTAGGAATGCTGTTTGGCGGGGCAATAGTTGCGTTTCTGGGTTGGGCAATATTTCGCCCTGCCGCCCGTGCTCATTTGCCGCCAGAACGAGCTAACGGCCTGCCGAAAACCGACGACTGGAAAGACACCTACATAAAGCGGAAATAACTTTCCGCCACTTTTGGCTGTCCGGTGAGTTTAGCAGTCATGCAAAAGCCGTTCCCAAATCACCACAAAAGCGGCCTCGTGCTAAAAGGCCAAGTCCCAAGACCGAAGACGGCCCGGTGACAGACGAAGAACTGGAAGAGCTGGAAGCGGAAAATGCCCGGCTCAAGCTCTCATTAAATGAGCAGTTGAAAGCGAAGCAGGATGGTTCTGAAAACTGACAAGCTGCTAAACTTCGGATGATTTGGATTAAGACACAGGGAGTAGTGATGGCTGTTACATTGTTGCATGGAACCGGAAATCTCATTTGCGACGGCGTTGATGTGGGCGGAGTCGAATTCAGCATTGCTAGTCCTGAAGATGGTCCGGATGTGACCAGGCGCGGAAAAGTGTGGGGAAACAAAAAGGCAGTTGTAGCCGCAATGAACGCCACAAAGACAGAACTCGCCGTACCTGAATACGATGGCTTGCTTCTCCTGGACATTCAGGACCTGGATCGCGACGGTGGAGCGCTGTTCACGGTTTTACAAACAGCTCCCGTCTGACCACGGCACGGTCGTAAACTTTTGACGATCAACGAAAGTCAAAGATGATCGAAATTTGACTTTATGATAAATACCGCTCCCAATATGCAGGAGCGGGGTCATGCATGGTCGTCTCGATTTTCATAAATCAAAAGCGTTAAACGCGCTTCTCACCACCGAAACCAATGAACAGGCGAGATCAGCGCAGGATCATCGTTTCGATAATTGGTTTGGCGAACTGTTTTCTATACGATACGTCGTTACGGTGTGCATATGCTGTGTTGCGACGTTCTTGGTCGTCGCCCAAATCCTTTAATCCCCGGCGCTCTTCCCGGACCGCCGGGGATATGCAGACATCTCCGGTCACGTTATCGGTGATGTTTACACACGGGCAACCCTATCAAGGTCGACTTCGAATTTGAAGTGTGCATGGAACAATATCCGAAAATAGGCATCGGGCATCTGGTAGACGTCGGGGGCAGCATTTCTAGAAATTGGATAGTATTGCGGTTCATTCACCGTTAGAGCCTATATCGATTCACAAAATGCTCAAAACTACTTCGCATCATATGAGTCATCGTGAAAGGGAAGGCTCCGCCGCCGAAATGCTGTTATTAGCACGCGCTTTATTCTGGAACCGACGGGAAAATAGCATCCTAGGCGCGCAACCAGCTTATTTCGTTCGGTCGAGACAATACCGACGCTGTTTTCTCGAAGAAGCTTAGCGGTGAGAAACATTGCATCGCCGGTTAACCGGATATCGCTTTGGCTGGAGTCAACCACTATAGAACCGAGCGCAGGTCCGTTTGAACGAAGTCGTCTCCTACATAGAGCAATGGACAGCCGTGCTCGTGAGCAACTTCATAGGAAAAGCAGTCACCATAGTTGAGCGAAGCTGGGTGAATGCCTTTGCCCCATCTGGCGTAAGCATTGGCGACCCGGCGTGCGGAAGCGGCTGTCACGGATACGATTTCGAAGCCGAGCCCGGAAATCAACGCGTCAACCTCTTCGCCGACATTACGTCGCGCAGCAACAATGAGGGCTTCAGTAACTGTTCCGGCGGAAATCAATAGCTCATCAGCCCGTTCGATTGCCGTCATGCAAGCTTCGCCTTTGGGCTCATTGAGCACGATCGCCATGAGCGCGGATGTATCGACAGCAATCATACGGGCATCCCATCGTCGTCATAAAGAAAGTCCTGGCTACGCGCAGCATTAGCCCCGGGTAATGCTTTAGTCGCTGCCGTTGCCCTCACCCTTTCCATCAAAGCGCGTCGGCCCTTGGGGCCGGGCGCTGCCGCAACGGCTACAAGGCGTGCGATCTCATGGCCGCGACGAGTCAAAATGACCTCATCCCCGGCTTCCGCCCGCTTAACCAGTTCGGTGAGCTGTCCTTTCGCGTCACTGACAGATACGCGCATGGTCCATGTTCCTTTGGGTTTCGCTCATACTTAGCAGTATAAATGGTCCATGTTATGGTCCATGTCAATATTGACCGGGGAACAGAGTTTGGATCTGTTCATTTCTTCCTGCAAATTGACACGAAGAGAGCGAAGCGAACGTAGTTGGCCGGAGGCACCCGCGCTTTCATATTGACCCGGTGACGATCACTTGCCCTGCGCCTGGGGTGGTCTGAATATTGCGCGATATATCTCGTGCTACAGAAAGGATCGTTCGATGTCGGCAGAAATTAAATTCATTGGTCTCGACGTTCATCGAGACACAATCGCTATCGCGATAGCGGAAGGGGATATGAAGCAGGAGGTGCGGTTTTTTGGAACGGTGGCTAACACCGGTGAAGCTTTGCGATCCGCTTTGAGAAAGATTGGACAAGACGGCGCGGAATTACGCGTTTGTTAGGAATCTGGACCATGCGGTTTTGTCGTTTACCGATTTCTGTTGAAACTCGGCATTGATTGCATGGTGATCTCACCATCGTCGATGCCTCGCCGGCCGAATGATCGGGTCAAAACGGACCGTAGAGACGCGCAAACTCTGGCTCCGGGCCATGGGTCGCATAATAGGATGTGATGGTAAGGATGAAGCAGCCGATGCCACTCAGAATAATACCTGTGCGCCCTGTAACTTCAGCTGCCAGCAAAAGCACGATGGCGTAGAGAACGGCAATAGCGCCTTCAATATCGGTGAAGGTATCGACGTAAAAGACTGCAAGCGCCAGGGCGATAGCGAGAAAGCCCGCGGCGAGATCTATTCCCTGCTTGTGCTCGGCCTCTGCAAATTTAGCCATTGTTTGTCGTTCCCCAGATTCGACTGCGCGAACCATAGAGCAATATATCTGGCCGGGAACCTATACAAAGGTTTGGGTGTGGACCTGCTGACCTGTGGAGCAGCTCTGCGATCTGAGAAGCACTTTTTTGAGACGAAACCAAATTCAAGTATCAGCCTCGCCGCTTTTTTTTGACGGTGAGTCAAGAATAGCCGTGCTTCAACCCGAAAGCTTGAGACGGTTGTGATTGCAGACCGCCAGTCAACACCGTATTCGCCAAGCAAATTGTGTCTCAATTTGTCAGACTATTTGCGACAATCCCGTCAATTCGAACCAGCCAGTAAACCGGGATCGGCGATGCCCGATTTTAAAGCGTCGTTAGCCTGATCATTTACTCAGACTCGAAGAAGTCACTCGGGTAGCGCGTGCCTCGTGCGAAGAACGCAGACGGTAACGATCTCCCGGATATGTGAATCGGCTTCGAGTGACAGGGATCCCATCGCGCCATGTCTGCCTATCTACAAGCAAACAAGGCTGACTGATATCAATCTGCAGATTTTCGCGAATGTCTTCATCCGCGCGTATAGCACGGATTGTATTGTCGACTGTCGTGACAATCGTGTTACGCAACAGCCAGAAATTCGGGGTAATCAGGGTGAAGTCCTGCTCGAGATAATCGGGCGCTTCAGCGCTATTCACATATCGCTCTTCGATTTGGATCGGTGTTCCATCTTCGAGGTGCAAAAGCTTGGAATAGAAGACGTCGTTTTCGGGCGAGCTCTGCAACATATTCCGCCGCGGGTTGTCCGCACTCAAAACCTCGTGCTGCAAAACACGGCTGCTATGCGCGCCGCCCGACAGGATCACTTCCTCTGAAGCGTCTGGCAAATTGAAAATCGCGCATTGCATCCGCGGGCCAATGACAAATGTTCCGCGTCCCTGAATGCGCAACAGCACCCCGTCAGCCTGCAATTCCCGCAATGCCCGGCGCACTGTCAGGCGAGATGCACTGAAGGTTCCCGCAAGGTCATCTTCTGAAGGCACCTGAAAGTTTGCCGGCCATTCTGCTGTTTCGATCTTTTTGTCGATAGCGCTTTTTATTTGAGCATATAATGGTTGGTCTGAACTGTTCATATCTCACAACAAATGATGTTATTGATAGCGCATAATCACATTCATAGTCGGGCTGGGTCAAGTCCACTTGCGTGATTACACATTGCATGAATCACGGGTTTCACCCCTAATGATTGCTTGCTAATGTTCTGGCTACAAATTCAGCGTCTGCCGGAAGTTGGTCCAGCGCCGGAAAGCCGAAGACATTCAAGAACATCAGCGAAACCGCTAAAATATTTGGTTTGTCATCAATGGAATCCACGCTGAAATAGATTGGGATCAGTTTTTCCAAAACATCAACTTCAATTCTTTCGGCGTTTAACTCAGCACTTTTGATAGTCTCGCGGAAGGCACCCGTATTTTCAAAACGTGTCGCCCACGCATGCACCTTCAGCGTCTTTCGGACAATTCTCAGCGGGATTACGACCTCTTCCCGCCATTCTTGTATTTCGGCGTATAGAGCGCTGAGCGCTTTTGCCGTGACATATCGGTCTGTTGTTACCGCGTGCAGAACCGCCAGATAAAACGGCACATCAATGGCATAATTGTCTTGCAAGCTCAGCAAGGCAGCCGGAATTCCGGGCTTGGCATAGAGTTGAAGCATAAAGCTCCAAAGTGCTGAATGACGTTCTATATCGTCCACTCGCGTGATCCTCTGCCTTTAAGATCCAGGCTTCAGTCCATCCCAACGTTTAACCGTGCCTGTTTCAATACCGAACAGATCAAGAGCGCGGCCCACAGAATGGCAGACCATCTCGTTAATGCTTTCGGGATGCGAATAAAAGGCTGGAACGGGCGGCATGATGATTGCCCCCATTTCAGTGAGTGCTGTCATCGTTTTCAAATGCCCGAGATGCAGCGGCGTTTCCCGCACCATGAGAACCAGTCGGCGCCGTTCTTTCAAAACCACATCCGCCGCCCGGCTCATAAGTGTCGACGTCACTCCCGACGCTATCTCGGACATTGTTTTGACCGAGCACGGTGCAACCAGCATACCCATTGTCCTGAACGATCCCGATGCAATCGAAGCGCCGACGTCAGCAGCCGAATGAACGACATCGGCGCGATCCGAAAGTTCAGATTTTTGTATACCAAGCTCCTGATGGAGAGTGAGCAGCGCTGCGCGTGACACGACAAGATGCGTTTCAACGCCTACTGATCGCGACAGTTCAAGTGCTTTGAGTCCATAAGCTGCGCCCGAAGCGCCCGAAATTCCTATCACCAGGCGTTGAATGCTCATCGGTTAAGCTCCCTCGAACCAGTCACTGGCCTTGACACTGTTGCCAAGGCGCAATCGTTTGCGTTCAAACTCCTGTTCCCGCCCCCATGGCTTGGTCGCATCCACAAGCAGCCTGCCCCAATGGTCCTTCTGTTCATCTCTATAAAATGATGGTGTATCCGGGATAATCAGCATGTCCTTATCTGGGCGACAACGCGTTAGAATGGCCCATTGAACATCATCCATGTCGTAGATATTTACGTCGGTATCCACCACCGTGATCTGTTTTGACCATATGGGTTCGGCCCCGATAGCCGCCAGCATGACCTGACGCGCATGCCCCTCGAACTGCGGCTCGATCTGGATGATGGCGTGATTGACGAATGGCTGGCAGGTGACATTGACGATACCGGGAAGCGCAGCACTCAAGCGCTGATAAATATTCGCGGAAACCGAGAGTTCGAGTGTGAGCACTTCTTCAGGTGAACCACATAATATCGAATGGAACAGCGCGTCTTTGCGCACGGTGACGCCCAGTACTTCGAAAACCGCATTCGGTCCGACAGGAACGTAATAGCCCATGAACTCGCCAAAAGGCCCTTCAGCGCGACGTTCATTGGGAAGAAAGCGACCTTCGATCACCACTTCGGTTTCTGCGGGAACTTCAAGATCGATATGGTTGCATTTGCGCATGGAAATCGGTCGTCCACGCAACCGCGCCGCCACTTCCAATTCGTCGACATCATAAGGCAGTGGCGCTGCTGCGGTTAGAAATGCATGCGAAGGCGTACCAATCAACATGGCCGCTTCGAGCGGTTTGCCCAGTTTTTCCGCCTTCTCATGATAGATCGTCAGATGATGGCGAGGTGCCAAGCGACAGCGCAGCTCGTTATCGCTGATAAACATCGAGCGATGATAAGACAAATTACCAACGCCGGTTTCCGGATCTTTGGCGATAAACATTGCAGAGGTGAAATAGGGCGCGCCGTCGCGGTCAGAATAGGTGATCAGCGGTAGATCGGACAGTTTGACTTCTTCATATTCGGGAAGCTCGCTGTCCTCGGCAAGCTTTAGCGGCTCTTTCAGCTCTGACGTGCCAAGAGATGCGAGACGGCTCCACTGGGTGCAAAAATCCTTAGCGTCAATGCCGATCACTTCGGCAATTCTGTCGCGCGTGCTGTAGACATTGCTGACAACGGGAAACCGTGTGCCTTTTACGTTGGTAAACATCACGGGCTTCGCCCATTTTTTCTGCGCAAGCTGCGTGACGGCTGCAAGTTCATGCGCAGGGTCAATCTCGCGATCAACCACCAGCAGATCGCCGCGCTCTTCAAGCTTATTGATAAAATCTCTCATCTCAAACTCCGTTCTAGGATTCAGCGGACAGTGCCCAAGTTGGGTGTTAATGCGATACGGGTGGTGCGCGCGTCGTGCGCGGAACGCAGCCGATAACGGTCTCCGGGATAGATAAAACGGCTGCGCGTGACCGGAATCCCGTCGCGCCAGGTAGAACGGTCCAGAAGCAGACAGGGCTGGTTGGTATCGATCTGCAAAAGCTGGCGTATGTCGTCTTCAGCGCGAATGGCACGAATGGCATTATCAACTGTTGTGACCACCGTTTCGCGCCGAAACCATGCTTCAGGGCCTTGCGCTGAAAACGTCTGATCCAGATATCCCGGAGCTTCTGCGGCGTTGACATAGCGCTCTTCAAGCTGAATGGGCGTGCCATCTTCCAGATGAAGAAACCGGCTGTAATAAACCACCCCATCTGCGGACAATTGCAAAATGTTGCGCGCAGGATTGTCCTGCGCAAGGGTTGTGTGAACCAGAATCTGACAGGTGTGCGCGCCGCCAGAGCTAGCGATCTCGTCGCTGATATTGGGAAGGTCGAACACGGCGCACTGAATGCGCGGCCCCAGCACAAACGTGCCCCGTCCCTGCACGCGGATTAACACACCTGCCGTTTGCAGCTCGCGCAACGCACGGCGCACGGTCAGTTGTGAAACATCAAACTCTGCGGCCAGATCACCTTCCGAAGGGATCTGGAAATTTGCCGGCCATTCTTCCGTTTCAACGCGGCGATCAATTTCGCTTTTGATTTTTTTGTAGAGATGCTGGTCAGTGTTCACGATACGCACTCTTAAAAGGCCGATGTAATAGCAAACCTCAACTATTATGATATCATTATCAACCCATTAAATTTTGCGACGCTATGATTTTATCAGGTTCCGATAGCTTCACTCGGCATAAATACGACAATATCGCGGCTTTGTCGCCATGTTGGTGCAATTCTGGCATCTTTTCTTTTTTCTATTGACTTTTAAAGTGATATCACTTTGCATAGATAGAGATATCCTTAGTGCATCTAAATGAATGATTCCGGGCCGCAAAGGCAAAGGGAAGCCATGCTTCCAGCCCGAAGGCTCGCCAAGAGGAGGGGCGATGTCGACCCACGACCTAGAAAAACTTGCTATGTATATCAACGGTGAATGGGTAGAGCCGTCATCGGGTCAATATATCGAGACCATTGATCCATTTACGGCCAAACCGTGGGCTCTCGTGCCTCGCGGCAATGCCGAAGATGCTGACAGAGCCATACAAGCAGCGCATAGCGCGTTTACCAAAGGCCCTTGGAGACAGATGCATCCCAGCGAGCGTGGCCGCATTATACAGCGCTTCGCCGACCTCATCGAACAGAATGCCGATAAACTGGCCGAGATCGAAGTGCGCGATAATGGTCGCCTTCTCGCCGAAATGCGCCATCAAATTCGATATATTCCGCGCTGGTATCACTATTATGCCGGGCTTGCAGACAAAATCGAAGGTGCGGTACATCCCTGCGATAAAAAAGCCCTGAGCTTCTCGCGGCACGAACCACTCGGCGTCTGCGTGGGCATCGTTCCATGGAATGCGCCGCTGTTTTTGTTCTCGCTCAAAGCTGCCCCCGCTTTGGCCGCAGGCTGCACTTTGGTGATGAAACCGGCTGAATACACGTCGGCTACTGCCATAAAATTGATGGAGCTCGTCGAGAAGGCTGGTTTCCCCGCAGGTGTGATTAATGTCGTGACGGGTTATGGACCCGAAGTTGGCGAGCCGTTGGTGACGCACCCGCTCACTCGCCACGTTGGGTTTACGGGATCAACACGCACCGGCGCGCACCTCTATGCGCTGGCCGCCAAAGACATCAAGCGAGTCAGCCTTGAGCTGGGCGGCAAATCGCCCAATATCATTTTCGAAGATGCCAATCTTGATAATGCCGTACGCGGCGTTGTCGGCGGTATTTTCGGCGCCGTCGGTCAGACCTGTATCGCCGGTTCGCGTTTGTTACTGCAGCGCAAAATCCACGATGAGTTTCTGGAAAAACTCACTGCCTTCACCAAGACCGCACGCATTGGCGATCCCAAACACCTCGATACCCGCATCGGGCCCATCGCGAACGCCATGCAATATGAGAAAGTGCTGGGTTACATTGATATCGCCCGGCAGGAAGGTGCAGAACTCATCCTTGGCGGCAAAAGACCTGATCTGGATGAATGTGCGGCAGGCTACTTCGTTGAGCCAACAATTTTTGCTGGCGTGAACAATGATATGCGGATTGCCCGTGAAGAGGTCTTTGGCCCTGTTCTGTGCGCCATCCCGTTCGATGAGCCGGAAGAAGCTGTAGCCATCGCCAATGACAGCGAATTCGGGTTAGCCGCCGGTGTCTGGACCTCGGATATGCGTCGCGCCATCCTCATGTCGGAAAGCTTGGAAGCGGGCAGTGTCTGGGTAAACACATATCGCGATGTGTCCTACACCACCCCGTTTGGCGGCTATAAAAAAAGCGGAATAGGCCGGGAAAACGGAATAGAAGGAATTAAAGAGTTCCTGCAAACCAAAGCAGTGTGGCTATCCACCGCAGAGGAGATAGCAAATCCGTTCGTAATCGGCTGAGAAGGAACACCAAAACAAAGCAGAAAAAGCGAGCCATTTAAGGCTGGGTGGCTCGCAAACAATCACGGCCAAAGGGGAACTAAGAAATGAATGTTGTAAAAACAAAACGCTCCAAAAATGTAATGGTGTTTACCATCGGGGCAGCAATTAGCCTTCTCATGATCACAGGCTCTGTCAATGCGCAAACAGCAGCGGACAGTCTCCCACAGAAATATCGCCAATCAGGTGTCATCAAGCTGGTTACCGACGCTAAATATCCGCCCTTTCAGTCTATGAACGACGCCGGCGAGATGGTCGGATTTGAAGTTGATCTCTGGAATGCTATCGCCGCCCGTCTCAATGTGAAGATGGATGTGACGTCTGTGGCGTTCGATTCCCTAATCCCCGGTGTACAATCCGGACGTTGGGATATTGCGATGGAAGGTATCACCGACAATGCCGAACGCCAGAAAGTTGTTAGTTTCGTCGATTACGGTTACACGACATCATCGGCTTATATCCTTGAGCAAAAAGGCACCGATATCAACGACCATCTTGACCTTTGTGGCCGGAAAGGTTCGGCACAAAGCGGCACGGAATGGGTCGACATGATCACCAAGGAAATTGGGGATGCCTGCGTTGCTGCAGGCAAGGAAAAGCCTACCGTTTCAGAATTCGGCACATCCGAAGCGACGTTGCTGTCCGTTTATTCCGGACGCAGTGATTTCGTTTTGACCTCTGCGGCACTTGCTGGAGAAATTCAGAAGTCCGCACCGCATCCAGTCAAAGTCGTTCCCATGGGCATTTTGCCAAGAATGCCAAGTGGCATTGCATTTCGTAAGAATGAAGCAGATCTCGGCGAAGCACTGCTTGCAGCTCTCAAGGAAGTCAAGGCCAGCGGTGACTACGACAAAATTTACGCGAATTGGACTGTCTCGCCAATGGCGATGGAACACGAGCCTGGTATAAATCTGGCCACGATCCCAACTTCAAAATAGCAATCTCGGCCGGTGACATAACTGATGATCGGGCTCATCGGCCGCATCAATGCGAATACGATTGAGAGACAGCCACCATGTCGGATGATTCAACTTTCGCCCCCTCGCCTTCACCTGACCGGCCCATGTTAACATATGTCCCGTCCAGCGCCTGGAAGACGCGGATTGCTGCAACGCTGCTTATCATCTTCATACTTTATTGCGTCAAGATGATTGCGGCTAATCCTAATTTTGGATGGAATGTAGTTGGAGAATATCTTTTCGACAGCCGTATCCTGTGGGGGCTGTATCTCACGCTATGGTTGACGGTAGTCACCATGGCTATTGGAGTTGTTCTGGGAACGATTTTGGCCATTATGGCAATGTCCAACAATATCGTTATTTCGAATGTAGCCAATGCCTATATCTGGTTTTTTCGTGGAACCCCCGTCCTGGTACAATTGATCTTCTGGTACAACCTCGGCGCCCTCTTTCCCGAAATGTCAATCGGGCTGCCTTTCACATCGTGGTGGATTTCGGTTCCCACCAATTCATTGATATCGCCGGTAACGGCTGCCGTCCTTGGTCTGGGTTTGAATGAAGGCGCATATATGTCCGAAATCATTCGGAGCGGCTTGATGTCGGTGGAACCCGGTCAAAAACAAGCGGCAAAATCACTTGGTATGACCAACGGAAAGGCTTTGTGGCGCATTATACTGCCGCAGGCGATGCCAGTGATCATCCCTCCGACCGGCAATCAAACGATTGGAATGCTGAAAACATCCTCTCTGGTGAGTGTGATATCGTTGGCTGACCTGCTCTATTCAGCACAAACGATCTATTCACGCAATTTTCAGACTATCCCTTTGTTGATCGTGGCGTGCATTTGGTATCTGGCGGCAACGACCATCTTGAGTGCTGCGCAGGTTCGCATTGAGCGGCATTTTGGTCGCTCCAATCAGCAGACCCATAACTCCCCACCCCGCCCAACCCGTCGTCTGTTTCGTCAGAAAGCTCAATAATATGTCTGATCCGATGATTGTCTTTGACCGGGTATCGAAAAATTACGGCAGCATGACTGTTCTCAGTAACATCAACCTTGAAGTGGCCGCTGGTGAGGTGATCAGTCTGATCGGCCCGTCGGGGTCAGGAAAGTCGACGCTGCTGCGCTGCGTGAATCATCTGGAGCGCATCGAGCAAGGTAGTATTACGGTGGACGGCGAGTTAATCGGCTACCGGCGCGAAGGCAATTTTGCGCACGAACTACCAGAAAAGCTGATTGCATGCCAACGTGCCCGGATCGGCATGGTGTTTCAGAACTTCAACCTCTTTGGCCATAAAACAGCACTCGAAAACGTTATAGAAGCGCCCGTCCATGTGCTGGGAGTTCCAAAACGCGAGGCCGAGAAAAAGGCCTTCGAACTGTTGGCTCGCGTGGGGTTGGCCGATAAATTAAACCATTATCCCCGTATGTTATCTGGAGGTCAGCAGCAACGCGTTGCCATTGCACGCGCCTTGGCAATGAAGCCCAAGGTCCTGCTTTTCGATGAACCGACCAGTGCACTTGATCCCGAACTGGTGGGGGAAGTGCTGGACGTCATGCGGTCGCTGGCAGCAGATGGCCTGACAATGATGGTGGTGACGCACGAAATGTCGTTTGCACGCGATGTCTGCAATCGGATTGCATTCATGCAGGCGGGCCAGATTGTCGAATGTGGCGCTCCGGCGGAAATATTGGATAATCCCGCATTTGAGCGAACCCGCTCTTTCCTTTCCAAGGTTCACTAGATGACTGTTCCGCACAAGGCGCATTCTTCGGACAAATGGGACCTGATCATCGTTGGCGGCGGTATAGTCGGATGTTCAACGGCTCTTTATGCCGCACGATCAGGCTTGCGTGTGCTGATTGTCGAGCGTGATACACCGGGATCCAGACAATCCGGCCGAAATCTTGGCTTTGTACGTCAGCAGGGCCGTGACTTTCGCGAGCTTCCGCTGGCTATGGCTTCTCTCAACCTGTGGGAAGGGCTGGAGCAGGATCTGGGCCGTAAAGTGGGCTGGCTTCGTGGCGGCAACGTGGTCCTTGCCACCAGTGACGGTGACCTTGCCAACCAAGCCAATTGGCAATCCAAAGCCACACAGTTTGGGTTGGACACGGTTCTGCTCACACAAGCGCAAATTCGCGAAAAGCTTCCGCTTATCGCAGACGATGCTAAAGTGCGCGGGGCCATGTTTACCGCATCAGACGGGCGTGCCGAACCGAGCCGAGCAACGCGAGCCATGTTTGAAGCGGCGATTGAAGCCGGTGTTTCCGTTATCCTTGGCGCGCGTGTGACACGAGTGGATATTCAGGCTGGTCATGTGCACGGGGTCTGGATTGGCCGCAGGCATTATCGCGCAGATCAGGTGCTGTGCGCTGCGGGCACCGAAAGCTCCAAGCTGTTGCGCGCGGTTGGGTACATTCTCCCGCAAGAAAGAATACGCGCAACCGTGGCACGAACGGTCCCGGCCGCAGATCTCACCGTCAATCCCTGCATTTCACTCCCACTGACAGGCATTCGGCAAGACGCACGTGGAGCATTCGTTTTTTCAGTGGCGGGCGGGGAATATGACGTACGCTTCGATTCCTGGCGCACCATGCGTCACTATAAAGAAACACATAAAAACAATCCTGACGCGGCCCGCATCAATTACCTTGGCCCTCTGCAAAGGTTTGCGCCCTCGCGACCGTTGGTGCCAATTGCAGATATTGCACCGACAAGCGAGGCGGTTGAACCTGCACATTATCGCGTGCAGCAGGCGCAGGATGAATTAAGCCGCTTCCTGCCGGCGATCGCTGATCTCGAAATCGAAGCGGTATGGGCTGGCATCATCGACACACTTCCTGATGTGATCCCAGTTATGGGCCATGTGGACGGCGTCAATGGACTTCTAGTGGCCACGGGTTTCAGTGGACACGGTTTTGGCCTAGGGCCAATGGCTGGTAAAGTCATGGCTGAACTCGCACAAGGACACTCGTCTTCAGTGGATATATCGGGCCTATCACCGGACCGGTTCTAACCATCATCGGTAGATCTCAAATAGTGTAACGCCCACCCAACACGATCAACTATCAAAGACAAGGAGACGGAAAAATGGCACAGAGAATTTTTTCTGGAGTCCCTTCGGAGGCAATCGCCGGATATGCCAAAGCGGTTATTGATGGAAGCACAATTTATGTGTCGGGGACCACTGGCCGCGATAAAACAACAGGCATATTTCCCCCTGATGCAGCGCAACAGGCCCGTAACGCGCTCGCAGATATCGACAACGTGTTGAAGAAAGCAGGGGCGAGCCTCGCCGATGCCGTAGCAAGCCGAGTGTATGTTACAGATTTTGAGGCCGCCGATGCTGTAACGCCAGTGCTTGGGGAAGTGTTCAAAGACATTCGGCCGACCAGTACGTTCCTAATCTGCCAGATCCCTGCACGCGGTGCGAAAGTGGAGATCGAGATTACAGCTTCAGTCGCTAAGTAAGGCGCCCTTTCATTAAACTAGACTATAGTTCGGAGTAAAATTTCCATCCATTACTTAAAGTCTCAGACGTAGACAAGCGAGGCAAAGCTGGCGTTTGATTGCCAGTCAGGATGTGGCTCGCAATGTACGCGGTATCCCAACGTTACGTTTAGGCTAAGAACCGATACATCGTATATGTGGAATGCACTTGAAATCGGCGGATATGTCCGGCGATTGATCGAGCTGCGCTGGCCTGCATTAAAGCGTGTCGCATTTATTCGGCCTCATACCCAGCAGCCTTAAAGAAGTTCTGGCATTCATTGATGGAGAAGAGACTGATGATATCGCCAAGTGCTTTTGAGATGGCGTCGAAGCTGCGTGCTGCTCGCTTTCTCAGAAGTGCCTTGAGTTTTGAGAAAGCCATTTCGATTGGGTTCAGGTCCGGCGAATAGGGCGGCAGGAAGAGAAACCAAGCGCCCTTTGCCTTGACCAGTTGCTCAGCCTTCTGGCTTTTGTGGAAGCCGACATTGTCGAGGATGACTATATCACCGGCTGACAGTGTCGGCACAAGCTGTGTCTCGATCCAGGTTTCGAAGATGCGGCTGTTCATCGGTGCATCGACGATCCATGGCGCGGTCAGGCCATGGCAGCGCAGTCCGGCAATGAAGGTTTGTGTCTTCCATTTTCCGAATGGCGCATAGGCGGCAAAGCGCCTGCCTTTGGCAGACCATCCGGTGCGTTTTGTCAGGCGCGTATTCGTGGAAGTCTCATCGATAAAGATGAGACGCGACAAGGCCTTGTTGAAGAACCGCTTTCGGCGATTGATCCAAAGATCACGCGCCTTGGCGATCTCTGGTCTACGCTGCTCGCTTGCCTTGAGGCTTTTTTTTATTGCTCAGCCCAAGTCGGTGTAGAAATCGCCCGACCGTGGCGCGGTGGACTTCAATACCGCGCTCCGCGAGCGCAACGCACAGTTCGTCCAAAGTCGTTTCGCCACGGGCGGACATCTGCTCGCGGACCCAATCACCATGAGCCAAAAGCTTCACACTTCCAGGCGGGTGGCCCTGCCTGGCGGCGGCCAGACAGCCGGATGACCGATGCAGGATCATCATGTTGTTGACGAACCGAGGCGAAACACGGAAATGCCGAGCGGCTTCCCGGTGACTATTGCCCTCATTCACAAACGCAACGACACGCTCACGCAACTCAATCGGATGCGGCTTGCCCATGGTGCATCTCCTTCCATGAGACAAGTGAATCACAGATCAAGCCAAACGGGAATCCCGAATCCGGTTAACAGCGACATGCTTTAGATCGGCATCTTCTTTATGTGGAACATGAACCGTTCGAGAACGCCAATGTGAATGAAGACTCGTTTCTCCGCAAAAGCGCGTTGGCTTTTACCATATCCATCGAAATATATAAATGAATAGAGTTGCTTATCCCCCCGCAACCTCTATTACCGCTCAAATTACTCCCCAGTGCCAGTGATATTTGAAGGATTTGGATCAACAGCATTTTATCCGATAATCAAATGATGACTTCGCAGATGAGTTTTGTTACGTTTCGAAGCGGGAGATGTGTATCGATCAGGGCGGGATACGTGCACAGATACTATGGGAGAACTCATGTTGAAGGCCTTGAAAGCTGCTGCACTATGCGCAGGACTGCCGCTCATCACTCTCGATCCGGGCCTAGCCGCCACCGCCACCGGCAATATGAACGTCCGAATTACGATACAGGCGGAATGCAAGATTGTAACTGCCACTGACCTGGATTTCGGCACGAAGGGCGTTATCGACGTAAACGTTGACCAAACGAGCACAATTTCAGTCCAGTGCACAAATGGAACGCCTTATACGGTTGGACTGAGCGCTGGCGGTGGGGCGGGTGCGACCGTTGCAATGCGCAAAATGACAGGCGCAGCTTCCGCGACGATAAATTATACCATCTATCGTGACGCTGCGCGCACGCAAGTCTGGGGCGTGACTGCAGGCACCGACGTGGTGTCCGGCACTGGCAACGGTAATGCGCAGAGCATTACTGCTTACGGCCGTGTGCCAGCGCAGACAACGCCTGCGCCAGGTGTCTATTCTGACGTGGTGTCTGTTACGGTTACTTATTAAGACTGCAAATCAGGAGAATATCATGCGTTCCATGCTGCGAAGCATTGTCGCTGCGACCCTGCTTTTGCTGGGTAGTAGCATCTCTGCCAATGCCGCGTCTTTACGTTTGGCGCCGACAACACTCGAATTGTTCGCACCGGACAGTGCCGCTGTTCTCAACTTGCGCAACGAAGCCAAGTATCCTCTCAATGTTCAGGTACGCGTGTTCCGCTGGATCCAACAAGGCGGAGTTGAGCAGCTCGAGCCTACGAGCGATGTCGTTGCCAGCCCTCCCTCAACGAGCTTGCCGCCGAATGCCGACTATGTTGTGCGCATTCTGCGTGTGAACAAAACGCCCGTCAAAAAGGAGGAAAGCTACCGTGTTGTCGTTGATGAGCTTCCGGACCCTTCGCGCCGGAAAGCAGGCACGGTCAGTCTGGTTGTCCGCCACGTCATTCCCGTCTTTTTTCGCACACCGGACGCCGGTGCACCTGAAGTATCGTGGAGCCTTGCTCGATCCGGCGGAAGTCTGATGCTGGTGGCAAGAAATGCAGGCGGTACGACAATGCGATTGTCTGATGTCAAGCTTTCACAAGGTGGAAAAGCAGTAGCGTCGCGCAAGGGACTTGTCGGCTATGTCCTGGCCGGAGCAACAATGCAATGGCCGATCGGCAGCGCAAAACGCCTCGGGGGCGGTCCGGTCAAACGTGAGCGCTACGAACAGCCCACCTTTTCTTTTGTGAATGATGCCGCGAGATAAGCTTCTTTATTGATAGGAGCGGACCGAGATGATTGGAGATCGCGCTGATGCCATGCTTGAAGACATGGATGAAGCCAGGCATGAGGGAAAGTACCATCGGATCGAGGTGATTACCGGCCGGCGTCAGCGGCGCAATTGGACTGACGAGGAGAAGGCACGGATCCTTGCGGAAAGCGCGGAACCTGATGTGAACATCTCAGCCGTTGCCCGGCGCTGGGGCGTCAATCGCGGCTTGCTGAACGTCTGGCGTCGGGACGCTGGGCTGACGTCTCAACGATCCGCGAGGGTCAGTGCGCAACAGGCGATGTTCGTGCCGGTGACGGTGACTGGCGATCAAGCGTCGGTCCCAGGCTCGCCGCCAGATGTGGCCCACTTTGGCGTCGGTCGAATTGAGGTCGAGATTGCTGGCGCGCGCATGACGGTTATTGGCCCGATAGCACCAGAACTGGCGCAAGCGATGGTGGCGGCCTTGCGAGGTCGCCGGTGATCGGCGTTTCGCCGAGTGGCGTGAAGATCATGGTGGCAACGCAACCGGTCGACTTCCGGCGCGGCATGAATGGCCTTGTGGCGTTGGTGGCGTCAGCACTTATGGCCGATCCCTATTGTGGCGACGTGTTTGTGTTCCGCGCCAGGCGTCTGGATCGGCTTCGCTGCATTTACTGGGATGGGTCAGGCATGATCCTGGCGACGAAGTGGTTGGAAAGCGGAAAGTTTGTTTGGCCCCCGATCCGCGATGGTGCAATACAGATGAGTACCCAGGAGTTCTCGCTTTTGCTGGCGGGCATTGACTGGACGCGGGTCAGGCGAAACGCGGTGAGACGCCCCTCAAAAACAGGCTGATCCTATTGGTTTTGCTTGAAAATTCAGGCTGATATGGTAGGGTCAGTCATGCTGCTTCGACCCGATCCCTTGCCCCAGGATGCTGCGCAATTGACCCGGATTATTCTCTCGCTCGACGAAGAGAATGCCGATCTCAAAGCGCGTGTTGCCTTCCTTGAGCGCCAGCTCTTCGGGACGAAGTCGGAGAAGATGACGATCATCGATCCGGCCCAGGCAACGCTCGACCTGGGCGATCTAAGCGATATTCCCGTTGCAGCCAATGACGATGCCGCACCGGTCGGTGAAGACAAAACACAGGCACGGCGGTCACCTGCCCGCAATATCGGCCGCTTGCCGAAGCATCTTCCGCGCCATGAAGAGATCATCGAGCCGGAGAGCAAGATTTGCCCCTGCTGTTCGTTCGAACTGCATTGCATCGGCACGGACGTCAGCGAGGCGCTCGACATCGTACCTGCTGTTGTCCGGGTCAAGCGGACGATCCGGCCGCGCTATGCATGCCGGGCCTGTGAGAGTGCCATCGTGCAAGCACCTGCACCGGCGCGGGTGATGGACGGTGGCATGGTGACCACGGCGTTTGCCGCGCATGTCGCTGTTTCGAAGTTTGCCTGGCATCTCCCGCTCAATCGCCAGGCACAGATGCTGGCCTCCTGTGGTGTCAGTATTGATCGTGGCACGCTTGGCACCTGGGTCACGCGGGTCGCCTGGTGGCTGGAGCTTCTCTATGACACGCTTACCGTTTTTATCCGCTCACAGCCGAGGGTGTTCTGTGACGAGACGCCGTTGCCGCAGCTCGATCCGGGGCGCAAACGAACCAAGGTCTGCCAGTTATGGGCGCAGGCGGTTGACGACCGTCCATGGAATGGTCCGGCACCACCGGCCGTGGCCTATATCTTTGCCGAAAGCCGCAGCGCCCGCGAGATCGAGGGACAATTGTCGTCGTTTACCGGCGTGCTTCAAGTCGATGGATACCAAGCCTATAAAACCATGGTCAAACGTCGGGGCAAAAGCAATGTCGCCCCCATGCGGCTGGCCTTCTGCCTTGCCCATGCTCGGCGCAAGTTTGTCGATGTCGTCAAGCTGACGGGCTCTTCGGAGGCTTTGTCGGTTCTTGCCAGGGTTGCGGAAATCTATCGGATTGAAGCAAAACTGCGCGGCGAAAGTGCCGATACCCGGCTCGTCGTGAGACGTCGCGAGGCCGCTCCAGTCATGAGAGAGCTGAAAGCCCATCTCACTGAACTGCGCGAGGAGGTGTCGGCGAAATCGGCGCTTGGCAAGGCCATCGGCTACACGCTCAACCATTGGAGCGGGTTGACAGCCTTCCTTGATGATGGCCGGGTCGAGGTGGACTCCAATGTCGTCGAGCGTTCAATGAAGTCCGTGGCCCTGACGAGGAAGAATTCGTTGTTCGTGGGCAACGAGCGGGGTGGAAAGTCCTTCGCGGTCATCGCATCGCTCGTCAATACTTGCAAATTGAATGGTGTGGATCCTGAGACCTGGCTTGCCGATGTGCTGGAGCGCATCATCTGCGGCAAAGTGAAAGCCACTGAAATGGAAAGCCTCCTGCCGTGGACCTGGAAGGCTGAGCGTGAAGCGATGATGCAGCAGGAGCGACGGGCGGCATGACGCACAACAGCCAGGAGATGACGGCACGTCCGAAGCTCGATGACGAGGCGTTCGAAGCCTTTATCAGGGGACGCCGTCCGGCATCGCCAATCTGGTCAATGAGGCGTCACGACACGAAAGTGGTGAATCTGTCCGACTTTTGAGAACGTATGAAGAACTCACGCCGGCTTGACGGTAGATGCGGGGGATTTTTCGGCTTTGAGGGCCTCGTAGAGCGCGGTCTTTCCGATCTTTACGCGGGCGGCAGCTTCGCGGACATTCAGCCCGGATGCTAGATGTTGCCGGGCCTTTGCGAGCTTCTCCGGGGTTACAACCGCTTGGCGGCCTCCGCGGCGGCCCCGTTCCTCTGCTGCCTGGAGTCCGGCGCGGGTTCTTTCCCGAATGAGATCGCGTTCGAACTGGGCCAGCGCCCCGAACAGATGGAAGACCAGGCGACCGCCAAATGTCGTGGTGTCGATGCTTTCGGTGATGGACCGGAAGCCGACGCCTTTGGCCTCCAATTCGGTGACGATCTCGATGAGGTGCTTCATCGATCGGCCCAGGCGATCGAGCCTCCAGACCGTAAGCGTGTCGCCGTCTCGAGCATAGCGCACGGCCTCAGTCAGCCCCGGCCGATCGGTTTTCACACCCGATGCCTTGTCTTCGAACACTTTCTCGCAGCCCGCCTTGCGCAGGGCATCGAGTTGCAGCGCCGTATCCTGGTCGCCGGTGGATACCCTTGCGTAGCCGATCGAGGTCATGAGGCGTGATTTGTCCGCTTTCCCATTGAAGTCGGACAATGTCCGGTTTGCCGTCGAATGGCAAGGTTTACGGACGAAATCTGTGGACGCCGCGAAACGACCGTTTGCCGGACACGCATTTTCCCTTTCGGTGCATCGTCCGCAACGAGAGGGAGGGTGATGAATGGCTCGAAGAGCATTGCTGAGCGAAACATGGTGGAGCCAGGTAACCACGATCCCGAATGAGGATAGGGAGATCGCCAAGCACTACACGCTGGACCAGTCAGATCTGGATCTGGTCATGCGACAGAACAAGGCGTCGAACCGGCTGGGCTTGGCCTGCGTTCTGGCGATGTTGCGATTTCCGGGCCGACCGCTCGCGGATGGTGAGATCCTGCCTTCCGGCGCCTTGCGGTTCCTGGCGCGGCAGATTGGTGCCGATCATCGCGAGATCGATCGATATTTCGAGCGCCCGCAGACACGCCGCGAGCACCTCGCCCTGTTGTTCGAGAAAATGAAGATGCGCCCGTTTGCGCCCTCGGACGTGCGGGCACTGACCGGCTGGCTGACGCCCGCGGCGCAAACCCTGCGCCGGGCCGATGTTTTGGCGGATATGGTTGTGGAGGAATTGCGACGTCGGCGCATTCTCCTGCCGGCGCGCGGAGCACTCGAAGCCATCATCCATGTTGCGATCCGGCGTGGCATCCGCATCGCTCACCGGGCCCTGGCTGGCGGGCTTTCGGAAGGCCAGAAGCGTGGCCTCGACAAACTTCTCGACCCGCGTGCGGGGACGAACGTGACCATCCTCGCGTGGGCGAGAACACCGGCATTGTCGCCTACCGCCATCAATCTCGACAGGATAGCCGAACGCGTTCAGCTTCTTCGGTCACTGAACCTGCCAACGGAATTGATGGAGCGCATTCCGGCCAAGGTTTTTGACGAACTCGCCGCGGAAGGGACACGGATGAGCGCGCAGCATTTGCGGGACCTTAATCCCGAGCGCCGGCACGCCGTGCTGGCAGCAACGGTCCTGCATCTTTCCCGCCATCTAACCGATTGCGCAATCGACGTGTTCAAGAAGCTGATCGGCGCCATGACGCGGCGAGCCGACAATCAGGCGACCGCCCGCATCACCCGTTCCGTCCGGGAGGTTCAGAAGCCGCTGAAGGACGTTTCGAAAGTTTGCCACGCGATCATCGAGGCCAGGCAGAAGGGCGAGGATATCGGCAGGTCGCTCGAAGCGGTCATTCAATGGCCGGTCTTCACGACCAGTGTCCAGGCGGTCGACACGCTGATCGCCCCCGACAGCATCGATGGGAAAATCGAAATGCTTCAGCGCTATCCAACGATCCGGAAGATGGCGCCGGAATTCCTGTCGACGTTTGTGTTTCGTGGCCACGCCGTGGCGGCGAATCTCCTGCGGGCGCTCTCCGTGGTCGCCGATCTGTACCGCACGGGCAAACGCACGATCCCGGTCAAGGCTCCAATCTCCTTTGCGCCGAAAGGCTGGATGCCGCTCATCCTCCAGGATGGCAAGATCGATCGCAGGGCCTATGAACTCTGCCTGTTCAGCGAATTGAAACGCCGCCTCGATGCCGGCGATGTCTGGGTGGAGGGAGCCAAGCGCTTCCAGTCCTTCGAGAGCTTCCTCATTCCGGCGCCGACATTCGAGTTGATGCGCGAGGAAGGTCCGCTTCCGGTCGCCGTCGATACCGATGTAGAAACTTATCTGAAGCAGCAGCGTCAGACTTTGAACGACGGGTTGAGCGAGCTTTCCCGTCTGGCGGAAGCCGGTGAGCTCGACGATGTCGAATTGGCCGGCGCGGGTTTCAGCGTCACGCCGCACAAGGCCATGTTCCCGGACATCGCGAAGACGCTGAAACCGAAGGTGGAAAACCGCCTGCCGGCGATCCGGATCACCGACTTGCTGCTTGAGGTGGACGCCCGAACGGGATTTTCGGATGCGTTCACCCATCTTCGCACCGGGCGCACGGCCGACAACAAGCTTGCTCTGCTTACCGCCGTTCTGGCGGACGGCATCAATCTCGGTCTCACCAGAATGGCGGATGTTTCCCCCGGGCTGACAATGCGGCAGCTCGCTTGGGCGCACGACTGGCATATCCGGGAGGAGGGTTACACTGGCGCGCATGCCATTCTCGTCAATGCCCAGAGGCAACTGCCTCTCGCGAGATTGTGGGGCGACGGAACCACCTCGTCCTCGGACGGGCAGTATTTTCCGGCGGGAGGGCATGCCGAGGCGATCGGTGACCTCAACGCCCGCTATGGCCCTAACCCCGGCGCCAAATTTTATCGCTTCACCTCCGACCAGTATGGCGCGTTCCATATCATCGCCATGAACGCCAATGCGAGCGAGGCCATCTACGTTCTCGACGGTCTGCTGTATCATGGCAGCGATCTCGCCATCGAAACCCATTATGTCGACACCGGCGGGGTCAGCGACATGAGTTTCGCTCTTTGTCATCTTGTCGGTTTCCAGCTCGTGCCCCGGCTGCGCGGCCTTAAGGATCGCCGGCTCCATCTCTTTCCGGGCGACACGCCTCCTGAAAACCTCGCCTCGCTCATTGGTGAATCCGTCAACGTCGAGCGGATCAAGGCGAACTGGAATGACATCCTGCGTCTCGTTACCACGATCCGTTCCGGCCAGGTGCGGCCTTCGACTTTGCTGGCGAAACTGTCCGCATTCCCGCGCCAAAACGGACTGGCGCTCGCCTTGCGCGATATCGGACGCATCAATCGATCCATCTTCCTGCCGCAATGGTGGCAGAACCCCGAAATGCGCAGGAACGCCACTGCCGGCCTTAATAAGAGCGAGGCCCAGAACACCCTGGCTCGGGCGCTGTTCTTCAACCGGCTCGGAGAACTGCGGGACAGGACCTTCGAGAGCCAGTTCTACAGGGCGTCCGGGCTGAACCTGCTCATCAACGCCATCGTCTACTGGAATACGCTCTATCTCGAACCAACGTTTGCTGAGCTCAATCGCGAAGGTATTGCGACGCCGGCCGACGTGATCAAGCACATCACGCCTCTCGGATGGCAGCATATCAGCCTCACCGGCGATTATATCTGGACCCCGACTGACAGCCTCGACCTCAGGCCTCTTCGGCGCGAGACGTCCATGCTGGCCGCCTGATCACCATATGTTCTCAAATGTCGGACAGATTCACCACTTTCGTGTCGTGACGCCTGGAGGACGAGAACACGAAACTGAAGCGGCTTCTGGCGGATGCGATGCTCGACAACGCCGCGTTGAAAGACCTTTTGGGAAAGAAGTGGTGACGCCCGCAGCCCAGCGGAACGCTATCGCGCATCTGATGAACCAACATCGGATGAGCGAACGGCGGGCGTGTAAAGCCATCGGTGTTTGCCGGATGACAGTTCGTTACGAAAGCAGCCGCATCGACGACCATGACCTTCGCGAGCGAATGAAGGCGTTGGCGCATGAACGCCGCCGCTTTGGCTACCGACGCATTCATGTCCTACTCAGACGCGAGGGGCACCTTGTGAACCACAAGAGGCTCTTCCGGCTCTATCGGGAGGAAAAGCTGATGGTGCGCAAGCGCGGCGGTCGCAAGCGAGCGATCGGCACACGAGCACCGATGCTGGTTCCGATGACAGCCAATGATCGTTGGTCACTGGACTTCGTGTCGGATCAACTCACCGATGGACGCAGGTTCCGGATTCTGACGGTCGTCGACGATTGCACCAGGGAATGCCTGGCACTCGTCGCCGATACATCGCTTTCCGGTCTGCGCGTTGCCCGCGAGCTTGACCGGATCATCGAGGAGCGCGGCAAACCGAAAATGATCGTCAGTGACAACGGCAGCGAGTTCACCAGCAACGCGATCCTGCAATGGACGGACAAGACTAAGGTGGATTGGCACTACATTGCGCCTGGCAAACCCATTCAGAACGCTTTCATCGAAAGCTTCAATGGACGGCTGCGAGACGAGTTCTTGAATGAAACCCTCTTCTCGTCACTGACCCATGCTCGATCAGCGCTTTCAAACTGGCGCGGCGATTACAACGATCACCGTCCACATTCTGGCCTCGGCTGGCTGACACCTGCCGAGTTCGCTCAGACCATCAACCCGCGACGTGATGCGGTGCTGCGCAGCCGAAATGGCTCCGCACCGCAACCCGCCGCTACCGCCCCAAATACAGCAACCCAAAACCGCTGGAGCGAACTCAAAACTGGATAAAACTTGGGGGCAAGGTCACCGCCAACATTTGTCTTCTTCTTCGCGTCTCAACTCTCGTTCAATATATGACGCCTGAGTTTCCAACGCTTTTGCTTGTTTCGCCATTTCCGCACGTTGTTCACTAAGTTCCATACCCTGCATGATCACTGAAGTGATTACCCAAATAAGTGCCAATGGCCCGCATATCCCTGCGAGAAAGTCACCCCATTCGTTTAGCGTCAGGACTGTGGTCGGAGTTTCTTTGTTTACAAAAAGCCAACCTGCGAAGGCCATATATAAAAGGGTAAAAATCAGCGTAGAAACTAAAACAGCACGTTGACCGCGAGAATTCATTAAGACACCTAGGAATCCAGTTTGTTCACCGACAACAGTTTTCAGAGCCTAATCTTGTGCGACAAAGCGTTACAAAACCATTTCCGTTAAAGCGCTATTGCCGACTATAATAGTCCTGAAGATTTTGCGAATTTTTAAAATTTTCAAAATGAGCTTTCGCTGACTTTATCACTTTCATGGCACCTTTGGTGTTTTGGTCGATCATGTCTTCATATGGCAGTACCATCGTTTTGGTCGAACGCTTTTCCTCCATTCTGCTCTTTCGGCAGTAATCAATGAGGTTCTCAACCTGATCGTTTCTGTTACGCTTGTACCTGGTATGGCTGGTAAATCGAGAAATCTGTACGGGTTCTTTAAACGAGCTATCGATTAATGGATGCTGCTTCAAAAAATTTGATAAATGAGTAATAACTTCATTAATTACCCCTTCGGGGGTTTGCGTTGCAAACACTAGTATCGAATGGATATGAGGAAAGCTGTGTTTTAGTATCCCCTTTTTGCTTTCGCTAAAATCCAAGGCTGCAAAGAGACCAGGAACTCTACATAATGGAAGCTTATGTTGTTTGACAAAGATTTTTATAAATTCGTGGGTATCTCGAACAATCTGTTCAAAAGCTGCTTTATCCTTTAGATGTACCGTTATGAATAATGTTCTATTATCTAAGTCTTTTACAGTTTTCATGTGAGAAATTGTTTGTGATAGGTACCACATATTAATCAGTTTATTCTGCATTTATATTTCCTTTTAAATTTATTGATATATTTTATTGAATAGTAATTATGTGAATTAAAGACGCAGTGCGCCCTAGCTCCGATTTCAGTCGGCTTTGAAGTGGCTCATTTTGCCCTAGGAATTAAATGAGACTGCAAAGTTCCTTCGACAAACTAACGCTGTGAGACCTCGGTCTGGAACGTTCAAGTCTTCTAGTCGGAAGGAAGGCTAAGGCGGATTTGACAGTAGCGTTCGGTGGATTACAAACACGGAATGGCCCAACCAACTCTGTCGGCTGGCCCTATGTCACCAACGATATTTATATGCTGGCGCTAGAATTTTAATATTGAATGCTTCGACCAGCATCACGCTATTGAAGCTCCATTGCGGTTCCTAACCCCAATCGCCGGACCGTGAAATTGCGTTTTGTGATATCCACGCTATCAGCAGCATGTGCTTCAACTAACTGCTTTAGATTAGCTTCAGCGTCGTCAAGTGAGGCAAGGTATTTCCTTAGATTCGTAGTTTTCGCAAGATCGTCGGCAATGTCTTGAAAAAGGCATCGAAGACAATCCCTGTCAAAGTCTCCTTCGAGACATGCAGTTACTACAAATCTGTTTGGCGATTTCACCTCTAGGCCGAGCTCGTTTAGATGCAATCCTAATGACTGGCAGATTACGAGGCCATTGCTATCTAAATCACCATAAAGATCAAGGAATTCCTCAAAATGTTCTTTGACTCTGGCAGTGACTCCAGAAATGGTTTGGTCTTTCTTACAGTAAGGAAAAGACATAACCGGATTATAAAGAGACGCGTCTAGGTCCCTTGTCCGCACATTTGCGAACGAAGTAATAAAATTCAATCAAAAACTCCGGAAGGCCTTGGACCTTCCCACCTGTTACAAAATATTTCCGCCTTTAAAAAAAGGAAGGCGTTTAAAAAACAATCAAGCTTCTCGCCGAATTGTGAAAACATATTACTAAATCTTACCTAATAAGTCAAGTACGAAATTGAATGAAAGCTTTATTTTCTTTACGATCCGAGGAGAAGTTTAGTATTATATAAATTTTCAACAGGTGCAGCGGAGCAGAACAGCGCTACTTCTGGGTAATGATCCATGGGACTTCTATCTGCTCGCCAGCTGTAATCCATTCCATCACATATTCTTAGCAAAGTTACGATCGCTTAGTCTCAATTCGAGCTCAATTGCTGTGTCCGCGACAAACTCATGCCGTCGGCAATCGGTTAAGGCGGCGCTACCACTGTGATTGCTCAGGCGAAGAATGACATTGATTTTGATTTCAGTTTCCTGTCTATGAAATTTGCGTACGGCCCGCTGAGCTGAAACTTAACAGAAGACAATTGAATAAAGCGCTTAACCCATAGACCGGGTTATCGCCCTATGACGTGCTTTTTTGCTACTTCCAAGGCCTTCCGCGCGTTGTTCTCAGCGGTCTCCTCAGTCGGCGCGGCCGACTGGATTGTGAGCCTATCCCCGCCCTCTACGACAAAAATATGGACCCCCTTCAGGCCACCGACGTTCGGGAGGCGGATAAGTCGTCCTATTGCAGGGGAGACATCGATTTTCTCGATTTTGAACCCGATTTTTTCGGAAATGACGTCCAGCTCCGTGAGATAACCCTCGTCCGTTCTGTTTTCCTGCCCCTGCTCGTCGACATGGCGGTCGATAGCGATCATCAAATGCTGGTCGTCATTTGTTCCGCAGCAGGACATCCGAAAGTTAGTCGGTTCTTCCGCATGATGCGCGGAGGCGTCGAAAATTGACCAGAACTCTTGCTTGATGGGCGTGAGCTCGTGGATTTTAAAACCGTCGGCCCACACGGGGACATTAATTCCGGCAAATGCAATCGCGATGACGACCGCTATGAAAGTTCTATTTTTCATTCAGGGCACCATTACATTAACTTGAGCGTGACCAGAGTGAATCTCGACCGCTAAGCTTGAAAAAATAGTCAAAACTTGCGTCATGATAGCGTTCGTGCAGCAAAATCAGTTCAGTCACGATGGCCCGGCGCAGGACAATTCGACGCAACCGCGTTTTCGGCTTCTCTACCAAATTAAAGGGAAATCTGTAGCCCTTGGTTTTCTCCTTCAGGATATAGTCGAATAATACAAGGAGCCATGGGCACCCCTTCCCTGACAAGAAGAACCACAGGCTGCCAAAAGAACCTTTCGCGTCTCACACCCATCGGTTTCGTCGTTAGCGTGAAACGATTGGGACTTACTGGGAAAGGCGCCTGCTCTGCATCAATATATGATAAATCAGGCTGCTTTCAGTTCATGGATGGCTAAAAGCTGATCCTGAATAGCTACCGCCTCTGTTTTAAGGTCGTAACCTGACTGCAAATTCATCCAGAATTCGGGCGTGGTGCGGAAGAACTTCGCAAGGCGCAGAGCCGTATCAGGTGTAACGGCAGTCTGTTCTGTCGCCAGACGCTCAATTCGAGTGCGAGGAACATTCAGATTCTTGGCAAGCGCACCTGCACTCATCCCGAGCGGGATGAGATATTCTTCCCGAAGGATTTCGCCGGGATGGACCGGGGGGAGTTTACTGGTCATGGCTTCTTCCTTTCAGTGATAGTCAACAATTTCGATTTGTTCAGCGCCAGCATCGGTCCAAACGAAACAGATGCGCCACTGATCGTTGATGCGAATCGAGTGCTGCCCTTTACGGTCCCCCTTCAGAGCTTCCAGCCTGTTTCCGGGAGGAGAGCGAAGGTCATCGAGAATTACAGCACTATCGATCATGGTAAGTTTGCGAACAGTTGTTCTTATCAAATCTGCCGGGAACCCCTTTGGCGCTTTGCCGGCTGCAACGGCTTCGGTTCTGGCATCTTTGTAAGAACGGATCATGGCTTGCTCCTGCGGCTTGTATCATATCCTGATACAAGCGGGAGTCAATAGTTTTGTATCATATTGCGATACACCGCAGGGCTGAATGCTGAAAGTGAGGCTTTATCTCGACAGCCCCTGAAAATTTTGCTTTGATCTTTTGAGGGATTAGGGATCCAAAATTGTCGAAGGCAACCAACTGGATATTAGGGGCAACTGCCCTGTTCATTCTCACGAAGGTTTTCGGGAATGACAAGCCGGACCCCGTATCTCCACCCACCGCTATTCCACCGCAGGAGACAATCCGGGCAACCGAGCAGGCTCCACAGCCTTTAGGCTTCATGCAGGCTAAAACTCACCGACAGACAAACCAGCCGCCGCCGCCATCGGCTGGCCAGCACCCATTCATTGGAAAATGGCTTTATTCGACCGCCAAAGTAAACGTGAGAACCGAGGCGTCGTTAACTGCACGCGTCAGTACGGTTATCGGTAGAGGTAAAAGGGTGCACGTTCTGAACTACCGCTCCGGATGGTTCAGCGTCACTTACGCCAATCGAACGGGATGGATTTCCGAGCTATACCTGGCCGAAAATCCGCCGCCTGTACCTCGAAACCCAGTTTCCGCTCCTCGAATAATGGCGCCGCCTGCCGCAAATCGCGCGGTTCCGGCGCATCAATCAGGTCAACCTGTTCGGTCTCCATATGTTGGCACGTGTGATTGCCCATATGACGTCATGCGGAATGGCCGTTCGTGTGGGGGACGGAGCGCTTATAGTCGCCCAGGTGGGCGTAGCCCTGTGTGCTATCGCTAACGAAATTGCCATCAACTGGTTCGGCCTGGCGCAAATGCATCAACTCACGACAGGTGGAGATTAATATTAAAGGTCAAAATGGGAGAATCCAGTCAGACAATTATCGCGACAATCGTCAAACCGGAATCAAGGTAGCTTTCACAGAATGAAAGCTGATTGTCATCGTACGTGGGTAAGCAAGAGCTCCTTTGATCGTCTTTTCCGAATGATAGAGGAGGACTATGTTGGGTTAATCACCTCACTCATCAATTGGCTATGTGGGTCTTGCGCAAGTCAGTTGGACGTTTATTTTCCGATTGCCAGCCAAACTTGCCTCGCTCGCAAGAACGAGCGTCTTCACCGCATCCTTGTTGATTGGGATAATGCCTTGCTGCAGCATTTCTTGCACACGCTCTATAGTGACGCTGCTTGTGTAGATCGCCCGAGCCGAGAAGCATCCGCAGTCACCAATTGGCCTATTCAATCGAAAATGGGTTTTCACCGTTATGGCATTCGCTTTCAAAACAGCGCTCTCGCCTGTGACCGTCACACACTCGGCCAGCTTGTTTTCAAAGACGACACCGCCAACGTCCTCAGCTCCAGCCACTCCGCAAAACGATGCCGTTAGAACTACGCCGTAGATTAACCTGAACATGAACAGATCCTTGTTTAACGTGCTGGCAACTGTTTGAGACAGCTCAGAATATCGGTACTACAAATACGAACTTCGGAGCGTTTTGCTGGATCCTCCAGCCAGCGGTGGTATGCGCTGCGGATCTCCACGTCCTTGTAATTGTAGGTTCTCGCCTTCTTACTGACACGGCTCGCTGTGAGCGCTTTCGGTGTTACAGCCATATGAGAAGCAAGTTCATTGAACTGCCAGACTTTCCAGTCTTTCTGCCGCTCTATGACCCGTACATGATAATAGGGATCATCGGGGCGCTCTGGCTGAACCTTGTAAACATCGGCCCACCGCACCCATTTCGGTGAAACGGACAAGATGATTGTTTCCTGATGCTCCTGGGCCAAGACCGGAACGGATGTCAGAACGTCGAGGGCTGTCAAAAGCAGGATGGCAGTCAACGGTTTTGACATTCACGCATTCCCTCTGATGACTTGGCTTTCATTAGCGCCGAACCCAAGGTGACACGGGTTATTACGCTCTACATTATCTTTTTGTTGGCACGGATCCTTAATTATCCCGCATCCAGATTTCCGTGTGCGTTCATTCCTGAAAACAATAGCTGGCTGATTGAAAAGGTCCTTCCTCTCGCCTTCTCAGTCAAAGATCGCAGATATCCGCCTGGCGAATTGATCGAGGCCAGTTTCTGGAGAATCCAGGCGATGGCCGTCGATGCGGATTCTGCCCCCATGAAATGGACAGCTTCCTGATAGGCCGAGCGACTGATGCCAAGAAAGCCGGAAACAATTCGTGACGCATCAAGAAGTTCCCGCCATGTGCCGATCCCGTTTATCCCGTAGTCGCGGATATCCGGGCATGTTCGAAGCACCTGATCGAGAGAGATTGAAGGAGAAGCCCGAACTTGATCTTCTCTTTCGAGGCTCACAGCAACAAGGCTTTCCGAAGAAGGCGCTTTCAAATCAATCATTTTACCATTTTGAGATTCAAAAAGGGATTCTGGCAGGGATTCAATATGCTGCCGCTCAAACTGAGCGACGCTGCCGCTCAATTCCGGGGCAATGCCTTTTGCTTTCAAGATGTTATCCAATTCACCACGAATGGTTTCAAGATTAGTCCTGACAGTGGCCAGTTGGGCGAGAGATGCGCGGCGAGGAATTGCGTCAACGACCTCACGGAAGCGAAGGAACACTTCTTCCAGACTCTCACAAAGCTTGCCAGTTTCTTCGGCCGCTTCGGCAAAAATCGACGCGATATCTCTTCGCAAGACTGATACTTCGTCGCGAAGACGCTTCAGCGCTTTCTGATCGGCGAGAATTTTCTCTGCAATAGCGGCAATTTCCGACGCACGATCAAGCAATGGCGCGAAGGAAAATCCAAAAGCGAGCTCGACCTGTCCTTCCCTGTCCTTGTGAGCATAGCGTTTACGTGTCGGACTATCCTTGCGTTCAATAATCCTCGCTGCGATAAGGAATGCGAGATGTCGGCGAAGCGTGGACTCTGGCATACCATGGGCCCTGAGTGAAAGCTGGTGATTGGACGGAAAAACGACGAGGCCGCTTTTCTCATTCAGTTCGTCCTCAGGCAGAAATGACAAAAGCGAGCTGAGAACTGCAAGGCAACGATCGTTCAGCTTAAGCGCTGATTTAGCCACACAGAGCTGTTTGTAGATTACCCAGCGATTTAGGCCCCTCCCCTGCTTTTTCTGTAGTTCAGGATTTTGGGTAAACATCATCATTCGCCCACATTGTGTGGACGTAATAGTCTCCAGAATTTGCATTTCCTCTTACCTTTCGAAAGGCAAAAGAAATCCACCCGCCAAAATGACGCTATGACTCTTGACACCGATTCGGGGAAATGCGATTCTCAGTCTGCTACAACGTGAGAGAGACTTCCTTGACGGTAACGTTTTGGGGGTCTTTTTCTTTTGCTTGTTAGTCTCCTGCGTTTTCCGATTTCGAATTCTTAAACTCTGCATAAAGAGTATCTAGACGACGCGTTAGCCAGTCTCCGAACGGCGCCGCATTTGCGTTTGAAAGTTCGATTGCAACTTTCTTCGACCGGCGATTCATCGTGAAGTTCATAGCGTCGTCATCCGCCGTCCAAGATACCGATTCGGTTGCAGGCCGATTGAGGCTTTTTGGCTTGGATAGTTGTTGCGCTATGTAATCCGAAGCGAATTGAAATCGTTGGTCACTCGTAAGCCCACGAGTGTTGTCCGCGGACAACGCGCCGATCAAGTCGCTAATCGAGATGTTCTGAACTCTATCGCCGAGTTCCATCCAGCGCCGTCGCCCTACTTCGGGAGCCGCTCCAATCGCCTCTATTAGCTTCGTCGATACTTGTTTGACCACCGACAACATCTTGGATAGCGCGGCTTTGTCAATTGCCAACGAGGCCATGATCACATCTCGGGAAAACCCCCTCTCCTCAAGCCGTGCAGCGAAAAGAGCTCGTTCAATGTAAGACAAATTAGTACGAGCATTATTCTCTTGTCCCTGGTTGACGACTAATTGTTCATCAGACAGATCACGGATAACCGCGCGAACTTTTATTCCGAGTTCCCTCGCTGCCGCTAGCCGACGATGGCCAAAAGCGACTTGATATCTGTTCCGATCAAGTGGGTGTTGACGCAGAAGTATGGGAACAAGCTGACCGTTAAGCCTGATTTGTTCCACCAACTCCGAGAGCTGCGCGGGATTGATCTCTAAACGATCAGAGACGAAAGAGTTGTCAATAAGTATCGGATCGACTTCAACTACGGTCTGACCTTCCGCAAGTTGCCGCTCGAGTACGTCTACGCGTTCTACCTTTTGTGTAATGTTCCCGAGCGATTTCGTAATTCCGCCTATCGGTGCGGCTCTTGCAGCAGGAACAAAACCGGCAAGTGGGCGGCTCTTTGACGGCTCGGTTTCGTTAGAAGGAAGCTGAGCGTTTTCCGGATCGAGGGAAATACCGATCAAATTCTTACGTGCCATCGTTTATTTTCTCCCCCACGTCGATTTCAAAAGGCTCTCAATCTCACTATTGACTGCGTTCAATGAATCCATCGCACGGTCATAAGTACCCCTGGTAAATTGTGAACGTTCCACTTCGTACAGGGTTTGTTTTGTAACTCCTGCGTCCGAGATCGCAGTCGATTTCAGCATAGCGTTGTGAAGCATACGGTTGCCAAATATAGCCCGCATGAACCCTGTCATTTGGCTTTGCGGCCCATCATTAGGTTCGTAACGAGTGACCAAGTAGCGCATCCAGTCGTAACTAGTCCTGCCACCGGCTCGTTCCACTACCGCCATCAACTCGCTCGTCATCGCGAGAAACTGACTCATCGACATCACGTCAAGCATTTGTGGATGAACTGTGATAAGCACCCCGGTTGCCGCACAAAGCGCGGACATCGTCAAAAAGCCTAGCTGAGGCGGGCAATCGATGACCACGACATCGTACAGGCTTTCAATATCGGTAACGACTTCTCCAATGCGAGCGAAGAACATACTCTCCGCATGGCCAGACATGATTGCTTTTGGAGTTTCGTGCTCAAATTCCATGAGCTCGAGATTTCCCGGAATAACATGCAGATTTGGTGTGTATGTCGAACGCACTATTTCAGTTATTGGACGAGGATTCTCATATTTGATCGCGCCATATAGAGTCTCGCTTTCTCCAACGTCCAACTCCGGTTGGTGACCAAATAGCGCAGACAACGAAGCCTGGGGATCCAAATCGATAGCTAGTACTCGGTAGCCCCGCAAGGCAAGATACTGCGCCATATGTGCAGAGGTGGTCGTCTTTGCAGAGCCACCCTTAAAATTCATGACGGCAATAACTTGAAGCTTTTCGCCGGCCCGTCTGTTCGGGACGTATTTGGGCGCGCCGTTCTTTTCGTCAAGAATGCGTCTAATATGGCCCATGTCGTCAGGGCTGTACATCCGGCGACCATTAGCCATTGGCTCTGGGCCGTGCCCTTCAGCTGCCACCTGTCGCAAATATCCTTCGCCGATACCAATATATGCGGCGGCTTCTGCTGGAGAAAATTGACGTATGGTTTTTTGGGAGGTGGGAGCAAAGATTTTTTGCTGATGAAGTTGAAGTTGGCGAGACAACTCTAGTGAATCCGCCGACAACAAGGTAGGCAGATGTTCCTGGGTATCGGTATAGTTAGTAGTTGTTAACATTTAAGGCCCTTCAACTTCGCAAATCATGCAAAAACATCGATAACTGCGAAGTTGACATTAAGCCCGATTCGTAAACATTTTACAAACGATTAACCATCAATCCCAGATGAGGCCGAAGTTGTCCGCGGACAACTGGCGGTGCCGTGCCTCGGGCGTTTACCGGCGCTCACTTACTGGTGCCGTGAGCTACGCTACAGACAATACCCTTTGAACTAGGTTCTCCAATTCCAGTCGACGGCTTTTATCTATACTCACCGCATTGCCGTGAGCGATGTCGTTACGAGATCGCCGGAGTGATTGGAAAAGTTGATCATCATCCGGATTAAGTGTCGTCCAAACGAATTGACGCAACCAAGTGAACTTCTCTTGAAGCCTAACCTTAGTATGATCTCGCAGTTGAGCTTGGGCGCCTTGCGCTGCGATTTGGCGATAGCTGCACTGGAAGGCTATTCCGATTGCCAACTCCAACGTGATGAAAAGGAGAAGATACTGTTTTGTTGGGTCGGCTTCCTTGTGAGCAAGATCATAGAAGCTCGCGACTTGAGGCGCGAGCGAACGTCCGCGTCTAAGAGCGCTCGAAAGAGACTCAGTCATAGTATCGGCTGCAACAAGGCGGGATACGCTGATGTTGTTTGATATCCCAAAGCGGAGATCGAATATTCGAACGCCATCTGCGGTGATGCCGTAGTTCTCTTGTCCGACGCAGCGAATTACCGGGGAATAGTGATTTAAAGCGGTCATTACGCCCGAAAGTATTCGCGGAACTACCTGTTCTTGGGCTCTGTCAAGCTCGGCTCGAGCCTGACCAAAACTATCATAAAAGCAAAGTTCATCGTCGAGGTATCTCGCACGACATGAAGTTGAGGGCATAGCGTTGGTTTCCCGCTAAACAACGTTAAGGTGGAACGCGGTCACGCCACTCGCTGTTTTGTAGATAAGTTGAGCGGTTTCCGGCCGGTCGTCTTTGCGGCGCGATCCCAGAGGAAGTCACCGGAAAAGGCGATGTGCTCCCACCCGACCGGGGAGGTATGAGCCAGGAGATTGTCGGAAACAGCTTCCCCCTGCGAGCGCAGATGCTCAATGGCGTCACGCATATAGGTGGAATTCCAATAGACGATCGCCGCAATGACGAGGTTCAAGCCGGAGGCCCGGTACTGTTGGGCCTCGTGACTGCGGTCGATGATGCGTCCCTGTCGGAAGGTGTAGATCGCTTGCGCGAGGGCATGGCGCTGCTCGCCCTTGTTGAGACCGGCGTGGCATCTACGTCGCAGCCCCGGACTTTCCAGCCAGTCGAGCATGAACAGGGTTCGCTCGATTTTGCCGATCTCCTGAAGCGCTATGTCCAGCTTGTTCTGACGCTCATAGGCCGAGAGCTTCCGCAACATCACCGATGGCGCGACATGGCCGGTCTTGAGCGAAGCGACCAGACGCATCACGTCATCCCAATGTTCGCGGATGACATCGGTGCGGATGCGTTTGCCGAGGAGCGGCGCGATTTCGGGATAGCCCGCGGGATGCTCGATCGGGATCAGTCGGCGATCCGGGAAGTCGCGTAGCCGCGGGCAGAAACGGAACCCAAGCATGGCGCAGAGCGCGAACACATGATCGGTCGCGCCGCCAGTGTCGGTATAATGCTCCGCAATCGAGAGATTGGTGCCGTGGTGAAGTAGCCCGTCGAGCACATAGGGCGCCTCGTGCGTCGCCGCCGAGAGAACCTTGATGTGGAAAGGGCCGTGTTGATTGGAGACGTGGGTGTAGAAGCTGAAGCCCGGATCGACGCCGTAGCGGGCGTTGATGTCTCCTCCTGCCGTGCCACGTTTGCCGCCACGAAAGAACTGCCCGTCAGAACTTGACGTGGTTCCGTCACCCCAGACCCAAGCGATAGGCAGGCGGTGTTGAGCATTGATGATGGTAGCGAGCGCTTCCCGGTAGGTATCCTCACGAATGTAGGCGTCTTGTGTCCAGATGAGCTGGTCTCGGGTGACGCCGTGGCTGGCGGCCGCCATGCGGGAGAGCCCGAGATTGGTCGCATCGGCCAGAATTGCGGCCAGCAGCGCGCTCTCGTTCGGACAGTTTTCGCCGGTGCGCAGATTGGTGAAGGCCGCCATGAATCCGGTCTCGCGCGCCACTTCATGCAGCAGTTCGGTGATGCGGATGCGCGGCATCATTGCGTCCAGGCGATCGGCGAGTGCTTCGGCTTCGTCGGGAACTGCGGTCTTGACGGGTAAGACCTGCAACCGATCTTCGGCAAAGCGGACGCCTTCAAGCTGGTTGCGTTTGAGGCGCTGCGCGAATTTCTTCAGCCGCCAGTCCAGTTCCCGGCCGCGCTTTTCGAGCCATGTGTCGGCGGCGGTCGGCAATCCGAGTTCGGCGACGATTGGAGCGGCGGCCGGTTCCGGCAGAAGGTAACTGTCGAAGCGGCGATAGGCTGACGACCGCTCAACCCAGACGTCCCCGGAACGCAACTTGTTGCGCAAGTGCGCCAGCATAGCCGTTTCGTAGAGCCGACGATTGATCTTGCCATCCGGCTCGATCACCAGCTTCCGCCATTCCTCCTTGAACGGCATCGGCGCATCCGGCGGCACATCGCGCCTGCCCGACCTGTTGAGTTCGCGAAGCTTTTGAACGCCGGCTATCGTTCGCGTGCTTCCTCGGTTGGCCTTGAATTCGAGAACTTCGATCAGCGCCGGAGCAAACTTCCGCAATGTCGCATAGCGGTCCACGGCCACCGTGAGGGGATCGACATCGGCAGTTTCGGCGAGCTCGGCAATCTCATGTCTGGCTTTGAGCAGATTGATCCAGCCGACAGTTTCGTCAATTGCCTCGACCGGGTCCGAGTGGTTGTCGATAGCACCGGCAAGAGCGTCGATCGTACCGCGAAACAGTCGCATCAGCCGGGCGACGTCTTTCGCGGTCGCCCCATAGCGGCGGGCCTGCTTGTTCTGGGCACGGCTGAACGCACCGCCGATCAGCTTGTCTGCCATTTCGATGGCCGCGTCGGTAAGCCGCTCTTCGAGGTCGATCAGAAATGCAACGAGCGTCGCCCGCCGGCGCGACGTCGTGTAACGCTCGATCATATAGGCGGGGGACACGCGCCCCTCACGCACGAACTGCCGGTAGCGGGCGGGGTGGATGGCGGCGCTTAATTTCGGCGGGATGCCGATCCTCCGCACCACGCCCAGACGATCGAGAATGCCTCGAACGTGATCGGGCTTTGCAGCCACCGGGATCGTCTTGAGCCAGGTGAGCGGCATAGCGCCGGTCGAATCTGCAGCCAGAAGCGCATCGAGCGCGTCCAGTTGAGCCGGCCGAAGACCGGACAGGAGCGCATGAGCCGCCTGTTTTCTGGCACGCGCCCGGCCGGCAATGCCAGCGCGCTCTATGGTCGAGGTAGCAGGCAGAAGAATCTTGGCCTGGCGCAGCGCGTCAATGATACCGGCGGCGATCACGACACCCTTGTCCGTTCCCCAGGCAGCTTTGGCGGCCGCCTCGATCATGAAGGGGATATCGGTCCGGCTTGCGCCTCGAAGGCCGAGTGCCGAGGCGAGCTCGCGGGCATGATCGGTCATTGTCTGGTCGCGGACGGCATATGCGGCGAAGGCAGTTTCCGGCAGGTCGAGCTGCTCGGCAATGAAGGACACGAGTTCTTCGGAAAGCCCGGCGCTGCGTTGAAGAATTTGTGCCAATGTCATGCCGGGATGGCGAAACAGCGCAAGTTGAACAGCAACACCGAGACGGTTGCGATTCTCTCGGCGAAGCCGGATCAGGTCGAGGTCGTGCGGTTCGAAGGTGTAAAGTCGGGCAAGATCGTCTCGGCTCGTCGGAAAACCCAGCAACTGTTCCCGCTCGGCTTCGTTCAGCAGTTCGTGCTTGCGCATGGTGCTCCTTCCGCCGCCCCTAAAAGGACTCGAAAATTCATGGACAGTTCGGAATAAAGAGACATATTCTGTGGACGGAATCACAGTATTCCGACACACGCAGCTTCGGTTGTCCACAGAACGGACGTTTCGGAGACATGAATATGGGGGCAATTCTCGGTTATGCGCGCGTCTCGACTGGTGATCAGGATGTCGCCGGCCAGGCAATGCGCCTTGAGCAGGCCGGTGCCATAAAGGTTTTCAGCGACGTCCAATCCGGAAAGAACATGGACCGGCCGGGCCTGGCCGAACTGCTTGCCTATGCCCGTGCTGGCGACACGCTCGCGGTCGTGCGGCTCGACCGGCTCGGACGGTCATTGGCGGAATTGCTGGAAACCGTGAAGATGCTGCGGGAGCGCAAGATCGACCTTCTCAGCCTCGAGGAAAAGATCGACACCTCCTCGGCTGCCGGCGAGCTGATCTTCCATGTCTTCGGCGCCATCGCCCATTTCGAGCGCAGGTTGATCTCGGAGCGCACAAAGGACGGCATCGCCGCCGCGCGAGCGAAAGGAAAGAAGCCGGGGCGCCAGCCGCTCGACATGAAAAAGGTCGATGCGGCGATGAAACTGATCGCAGCCAGCATATCTCCCGCCGAAGCGGCAAAGCAGCTCGGCCTTGGGCGGTCGACAGTCTATCGGGAAATGCGTCGACTGGGTGTTAGTCGAAGCACTTAGAGCCGATGCAACGCTGTGCCCTCAGGTGAGGGCCGATTGCTGAGCCTAGGGCTCTCGTGCTTCACCGATATCTTGGATCCGGTTCTGCAGGCTCATGCGGTCCAGCGAGGCGAACGGCAGATTGATGAAGATGCCCAGCCGACGCTCCAGTCCTGCAAGAACCTCCGTGAACGCCCGCTTGCGCTCCCACGCCTCACCCTTGACCAGGGTCGGGTCCGGGCAGCGCCAGTGGGCCGTGACCGGAAGACCGGGCCATTCGGGGAGAGGCTCGCCTGCAGCGGTGTCACTCAGCGTAAAGACGAAATCGAGCTCCGTCGCCCCGGACGCTCCGAATGCTTCAAAGTGCTGAGGCTTCATGTCCTCCACCGGATACTCCGCGCTCCGCAGCAAATCCAGAACAACAGGTTCGATTGCGGGTGCGGGATCGACAGCGGCGCTGACGGCTTCGAACCTGCCCTTGCCAATCTTGTTCAAGATTGCCTGTGCCATCACACTGCGCGCGGAATTGCGGCGTGAAAGAAAAAGCACACGATAAATACCGTCCCGCATCTCATCTCCCTCGGATACCGATATCGGAATTCGATATAGCTGTTCGATGACAGCTATATGAAGCTTTCGAGTCTGACCACGGCTTTGACCACCGTGATCTCGTGCGGACCAAAGCGCCGGTCGCCTTGACGCCGATCAATCCATTGCCCGCGTCCCGCGCGAGTATGCTGGTGTTTTTAGATCAGACCCGACACAAGTCCGGCCCCAATCACCAACATGGCCACAGCCACGATAAGCTGCACGGTCCGCAACGTGATCTTCTGCAGGACACGCTTGCCTACGAACGAACCGGCGAACGCGCAGATCGTGCCGATGACTACCGGCATGAGCATTTCCTGCGACCGGGCAAGGTTATCCGCCATGATACTCGTCCCGTAAGTGACCAGCCGTACCGCATCGACTATCACCGCCGCGACGACACCAGTGGCGACGAAAGCCTCCTTCGTAAGGCCCGCCTTCAAGAGGAAGGCAGAACGTAACGCCCCCTGATTGCCGGACAGGCCGCCGAAGAACCCTGACAGCACGCGTGGCAACCAGCGCGGCGGAAATGCAAGCGCCTGAAAGCGCGGCCATAGTTCCAGCAGGGCGAAGGCGACAATCAGCACACCGATGACCGCCTTGACGACAGTGATTTCATAGGCCGATCCACCGAGCATGTAGCTCGCGAGAGCCGGCATCCTGTCGAACCAGGTGAGAAGACTTGCTCCAACGATGGCAGCGAGGGCGGCCGGCACCCCGAACCGTGCCACGACCCGCCAATCGGCTTGCCTGGCCATCAACCCGAACTTGAAGATGTTGTTGGCGAAATGCACGACCGCGGTCGCCGCGATCGCCAAGGGCACCGGGAAGAACAGCGCGAAGACCGGCATCAGGATCGTCCCAAGACCGAAACCGGAGAAGAGCGTTACACCGGCGGTCAGCAGCGCCACAAGGCCGATCAGGATGAGTTCCATATCTTTGTCTTTTCCCTGCAATCGATTTTCGCTATCGTAAACGGATAGTATGAACCGATCATTCCGCGAATCAAGAAGGCAGGTGGCATGACAGGGAGCCAATCGGAAAACGATGCGCTTGGGAAAAGGCATTCGCTGAAGATGGAGCACCATGATCTCCTCTCCGGCCTCGTGCGTCTGCACGTGCTTCATCACGCAGCCGAGCATGAGATCTACGGACAGTGGATGATCGATGAACTGGCAAGCCACGGCTACCGCCTGTCTGCCGGTACGCTCTATCCGCTGCTGCACAAGATGACGCGGGACGGCTACCTAACCTCGCGCGAGGAGCGCGACGGCCGCACGGTGCGCAAGCTCTATTCCATTACCGACAAAGGGCGCGAAGGTCTCGCCTTGGCCAAGGAGCGCGTCCGTGAATTTACCGGAGAGGCAATGAAACGATGACGGATACAACAACGAGCCACGATGAAAGCAGCGCCGTCAGAGGCTCGGCCGGGGAGGTCTTCACAACCTTTCTCAAGCTCGGTTTCACCTCCTTCGGCGGGCCGATTGCGCATCTTGGGTACTTTCGCGACGAACTGGTGTCGCGGCGCAAATGGATCGACGAGCAAGGCTATGCCGATCTCGTGGCGCTCAGCCAGTTCCTGCCCGGCCCGGCATCGAGCCAAGTCGGTTTTGCCCTGGGACTCTTACGCGGCGGTCCGCTCGGTGCACTTGCGGCCTGGGCAGCCTTTACCCTGCCGTCGGCGCTCCTACTTGTTCTCTTCGCCTATGGCGCTGCGGCATTTGGCGGCCCGGTCGGCGGCGGCGTTATTACCGGTCTCAAGATCGTTGCTGTTGCCATCGTGGCACAGGCCGTCTGGGGCATGGCAAGGAACCTCTGCCCGGACCGCGAACGGGCCACGATCGCTCTCGGCGCGGTGCTGATCATCGTGCTTGTGGCGGGCGCACTCGGCCAGGTGGCGGCGATCGCCGCCGGCGCGGCGGCAGGCCTTCTCTTCTGCCGCAATCATCACAAAGCAATCACCCGGCACATCGAATTCCCCGTCTCACGGACGTTTGGAGCAGTTTCGCTCGTCTTGTTCTTCGCCCTGCTGATCGGACTGCCGATCCTCGCCCCCGCCATACCCTCACAAGAGCTGGCCGTCTTCGACTCGTTCTACCGCGCGGGATCACTGGTCTTCGGCGGCGGCCATGTCGTGCTGCCGCTGCTCGAAACAGAAGTCGTGAAAAGCGGCTGGGTCAGCCACGATCAGTTCCTAGCCGGATACGGGGCGGCGCAGGCTGTTCCGGGGCCGCTCTTCACCTTCGCGGCCTATCTCGGAACCGTGTTGGGGCCGGAGCCCAACGGCCTCATCGGCGCGAGCATTGCGCTGATTGCGGTTTTCCTGCCGGGCTTTTTGATCCTGCTCGGCGTCATTCCGTTCTGGGACAGCTTTCGCAAACGCGACAGCGCGCAAGCCCTGATGCGCGGCGCCAATGCTGCCGTGGTCGGTATCCTTGGCGCGGCACTCTACGATCCGGTCTTCACCAGCGCCATCGTCGGCCCATACCAGTTCGCCCTGGCACTCACCTGCTTCGTGCTGTTGATGACGTGGAAGATCGTACCCTGGATCGTGGTGCTCGCCGCCGCGGCAGGTGGCGTTCTAATTGGCGCTCTCTGACGGCTACTGCAATTGATGAGGACAAGACAACATCGACGATTCGGGATCGTCCCAGCGTCTTTTCCTGTTTGTTCCCCCTTAGCGTTGTTTAGCGGGAAACCAACGCTATGCCCTCTATAGTGCCGGATCAAACCGTCCTTGTCCGCCAGCCCGAGAAGATTTTGCGCCTCTGCCGCGCTAATCAGTTTCCTTCGCCCCACCCGCCTACTCCTTTTACATCCGGCATCCCGATGAACAGGGTGGGGTTTCCTGTCCAAAAACGAGCGATTGCGTACAGGGGTAAAACACCCTGTCCACAAATTATCTTGACAGTCTTATGAACAGAGGCAATATTTTGGACAGCCTATTCGGACAGAATTACCCTCATGCCACGCACCTTCGCCTATGTCCGCGTCTCCACGACCGGCCAGACCACCGAAAACCAACTTCAGGAAATCGAAGCCGCCGGCTTCCAGGTCGAACCGCGCCGGATCGTCACCGAGACGGTTTCCGGTAGCACCGCCATCGCGCAACGCTGCGGCTTTTCCCGACTCATGGACAAGCTGGAATCCGGCGACATTCTGATCGTGACAAAGCTCGACCGCCTCGGCCGTGATGCCATTGACGTCAGCACCACTGTAAGAACGCTGGCCGAATTGGGCGTGCGCGTCTATTGCCTCGCGCTCGGCGGCGCCGACCTCACCAGCTCGGCCGGCACCATGACAATGAACGTGCTCAACGCCGTTGCCCAGTTTGAGCGGGATTTGTTGATCGAGCGGACGCAATCCGGTCTCAAGCGCGCCAAGTCGGAAGGCAAAACCCTCGGCCGGCCCTTCACGCTCAGCGATGAACAGAAGCAGGGTGTCCGCAACGATCTCGCGACGGGCATGAGTGTTTCAGCGATCGCCAGAAAATTCGCAACCAGCCGGCAGACCATTATGAGGGTTCGCGACGAGGATTCATGGTCCGTTCGACCTTAGCGTGTCTGGGGGAACAAATCTTGTTCTGACCCCTTATTGGCACCGGGTTGCTCGCTGTTCCCGTATTGGCGGGGTCGGCTGCTTACGCCGTCGCGGAGATGTTTGGATGGCCTGAAGGACTTGATCGGCGTCCTCGCGAAGCCAAGGCGTTCTATGGCACGATCGCTATTTCAACGATTGGTGGGGTCATTCTCAGTTTAAGCGCAATAGACCCGATACGCGCCTTATATTGGTCGGCATTTCTCAATGGTGTGCTGGCTACACCTCTGATGATAGTCCTGCTGGCAATGGCAACCAACAGACGTATCATGGGGCGACTGACAGCACCCATTTGGATGGTTAGGCGGCGTGGACGAATTGGTTGACGAATTGATCGCAGCTTGATTCAAGACTGCTTTTTGGAGGCAGTCATGAGCCGAGGCGATCTGAGCGAATCCGAATGGCGTGTTCTGAAGGATTTATTGCCGATTGAAGCAGTCAATCGGGGACGCGGTCGTCGTCCGGAGCAAAATCGTGCGATCATCAACGGCATACTTTGGAGACTTCGCTGCGGGACGCCTTGGCGGGATGTCCCACCCAAATACGGCAATTGGAATACGATCTATCGGCGGTTTCGGCGTTGGAGCGAAGCCGGGGTCTGGGAGGCTGTTTCGATCACGCTCGCTGAGATCATGGCTGACAGCGGCCACTACAGCATCGATAGCACCACAGTTCGGGCCCATATTTCGGCAGCGGGCGGAAAGGGGGGATTCATCGACGCGCTCTTGGCCGCTCGCGGGGCGGGTTCACCAGTAAACTTCACTGTCTGGCTGATGCCAGAGGAAGACCGCTTGCCTTCCATCTGACGGTTGGCGAAGCCGCAGATTGCAAGGCTTACGACACTCTGATCAGCTTACCCGAGCAAGCGCCACAGGCGCTTCTTGCTGACAAGGGATATGATGCGGATGCCATTCGTGATGATCTTGCCAGCCGCAATATCAAGCCCGTCATTCCTGGCAGAGCAAACCGCCGCGTGAAGATTGAATATGATCGCACGCTGTATAAACAGCGCAACCTAATCGAACGGATGTTTGGCAGACTGAAAATCAACCGCGCCATTGCTACTCGATACGACCAACTCGCCGAGAGCTTCATCAGCATGGTTCATATTGCTACCGCAAGATACTGGCTCAAATTCGTCCACGCCGCCTAGTCTGGGGTGGTTGACAGTTTTAGTTATGTCACTGGCAACTATAACTTTTTTTCTTTTATGATAATTGTATCAAGTTCTGCTTAGAGACTGCCCGTTCATTGAACAGGCCCGAGATGCACGGGCTGTCGGATGGGCAATCATTCAGTTTTCACTTGGTCACTGCTGTGGGAGGCTGCCAATTGGTTAGTTATCTGACGCCAATAGAGTTGCGATACAGGATATATGACGCAACCATGAAGATTATCGCAGCGAATATACGGTTTAAGATGTTCTTGTATGCGCTCAATCGCGTGGCGAGCATCATTCCGAGTACCCCTCCTATGATACCACCTCCGATGAACTCACCAGCAAGCCACCAGTCGACAAGACCGGAACTGGCATAATTCAGAGCCGTGGCCAGTCCGAAGGCCCCCACGGAGAGAAGGGATGTGCCGACTGCGTTGATCATCGGCATACCTGTTGCCAACATCAAGCCGGGCACAATCAGGAAGCCGCCGCCGATACCGAAGAATCCTGATGCCGCACCCGAAGCGAGAGCCACTGCTGCCGTTACGAGACACATTCTTAAATCGATCGGGCGGCGCTCCACGTCCAATCTCTTTTTGGGCTTCAACATGAACAGACCGATGACGATCATGAGGATACCGAACAAAAAGATGAGGCGATCACCGTCTAGAGCTTTTCCGAGACTAGATCCGATAATTGCCCCTATAACGCCAAGTGCGGAGAAGACAACACCACAACGCCACCAGACGTGCCCCTTCAGAGCATGGCTCGTAAAATTCGCGAACGCGTTGACTGAAACAGCAAGTGCACCCGTACCGATGGCGACATGGGGCTGGCTCACACCGACGACGTAAAGGAGCAACGGTGTAGCGAGGATGGAGCCGCCGCCGCCAAGCAATCCCAGCATAAAGCCAACAACACTTCCGGAACCCACCGCCGCAAGGATGGAATTACTCAACACCATAGGATCCTAACTCTCTCACGCACTGTCAGCGCTCATTTCGCCTTCTCCACGCAGAAGATGTCGTAAAGGGAGGCGACCAGTTGCGCTGCCTTTTCTTCTGTGAGGCGATAAAAAATCTGTTTCCCCTCCCGTCGCGTCTCGACTATTCCGGAACTGCGCAACACCGTTAGATGCTGCGACAGGTGCGGTTGATGAACCCCGATCTTTTCTTCCATCCTACCAACGGAATACTCGCCTTCCACCAGGCTGCAAACGATCATCAGACGCGCTGGATGGGACAGCGTCTTGAGCAGGTCTGCGACTTCGTTCGCGCGCAGAGATAATTCAACTGAAGATAGTCCAGCTTTCATCATCGTTATGCTGTTCACGGTCATTCCCATGCAGCCCCTTCCAGAGCATCCAGCGGAAACTTCAGATAGCGCTTACCGTTGGCTTCTGGCTCAGGTAGACGTCCACCACTTATGTTCACCTGCAACGCATGCAAGATGAGCCTTGGCATTGGCAGCGTTTTGTCGCGCTTGGTCCGTAAGGCAACGAAGGCTTCTTCTGATACGCCCGACAGGTGCGGATTGTGCTTCTTTTGATCAGCCACGGTGCATTCCCAACGCGGCGCACGACCGCCCGGTTGGTAATCATGTCCGGTGAATAGCCGCGTCTCATCGGGAAGTGCTATGATATTCTGGATTGACCCCCACAATGCTCGCGCATCGCCGCCGGGAAAATCGGCCCGTGCCGTACCGCTGTCGGGCATAAAAATTGTGTCGTGGACAAATGCCGCGTCGCCGACCACGTAAGTGATTGAAGCGAGCGTATGTCCCGGCGAGAACATAACTCTGGCATCGATGGAACCAACCTTAAACGCCTCACCATCGGCAAAGAGCCGATCCCATTGCGAGCCATCTGTAGCTAGTTCGGGCCAGTTGTAGATCTCCTTCCACAGCTTCTGGACTCTGATTACATGCTCGCCTATCGCCGTCTTTGCGCCCGTTTTCTCCTTGAGATACTGAGCTGCGGAAAAGTGGTCGGCGTGTGGATGAGTGTCGAGAATCCATTCGACCGTCAGGCCACTATTGCGGACGTAATCGAGAATTGCGTCTGCATTGATCGTCGCCGTGGCCCCCGACTTTTCATCAAAGTCGAGAACGGGATCTACAATGGCGCAAATACCGGTTGCCGGATCGGACACCACGTACTGAACACTGGAGGTTCGCTTATCGAAAAAGCCTTTTACCCGCGGTTGATGGTCAGCAAAGCGTTTAAGCCACGATACTGCGACACTGGTATCAAAGCCGAGCTGATGTCCGAATGGTACGACGTCTTCAACAGACATGCGTCCGTCCAATACCTCGCCGATCAGATAAAGGCTGAGCGAGCGCATACCCGTCTTGCAATGCGCAAGCACTGGGCCATCGGATTTTCTGACCGCCGCGTGAAACGCACGCACATCAGCTTCAGTGATCGTATTCATTGTGACCGGAATATACGCATAAGAGAGATCGGATTGGTGGGCTGCATCGCATTCAGCCTGGTTTCCAGGCTGTTCTGCGCTTTCATTATCGGGACGGTTGTTGATCAGCGTTTTGAAGCCGCTTCGATCGAGTACACTGAGTTTTTGCGCGTTTGGCTGCGAAGATACCGACAGCTTCTCAGATATTCTGGTGACGGGCATCGTTGCCTCCGACGTTAACATTATATAATATACTATAATGTATACTGTTAAACTTTTCAAGCCTCCCTCGAACAGGCAGATCCTCAAAACCTGCGCATAAACTCTAACGAAAAAGGTAAAACCCCAATCACCGGAGAAGAATTCTATAACTTCAAATTTTCAGTCCACTGGCAAAGGGTCTCGATAGCGGTATGATGATATGAATCCAACGTCCGGAGGTAGCTCAATGAGCCGATTGCATACAGAAAACCACCTCGTATCTCGGATCGGATGGCTTCGCGCAGCGGTACTCGGCGCCAATGATGGCATTGTCTCAACGGCCAGCCTCATTATGGGCGTCGCATCTGCTTCAACGGGAACAACACAGATAATGGTCGCTGGCATCGCGGGCCTTGTCGCAGGCGCGATGTCCATGGCGGCGGGTGAGTATGTTTCCGTCAGCTCTCAATCCGATACGGAGTTGGCAGATCTTGCCAGAGAGCGCAGGGAACTCGAATCTCAGCCCGAAGCAGAGCTCGATGAATTGATGCAAGCCTATATTGATCGCGGCCTAACTTCGGAATTGGCGCGGGAGGTGGCAATACAGCTGACCTCACGCGATGCTCTGGAGGCACATGCCCGTGACGAACTGGGAATTGTCGAACACATGGAAGCACGGCCTGTGCAAGCAGCACTGACCTCAGCGGCCACGTTCTCGATTGGGGCCGCCCTACCCTTGCTGATGGCGTTCATCGCGCCTCCCTCGATCTTGCTTTATGCGGTTGCTATCTCTTCCTTGCTGTTTCTAGCTTTACTAGGCGCAATCGGCGCCAAGGCGGGAGGAGCTAATATGCTTAAGGCAACCGTTCGCGTCACTTTTTGGGGCGCATTGGCCATGGCAATCACGGCTGGTATTGGGGCCCTAGTCGGCACAGCGGTCTGACCGTCGATCTGAGTTTATAGAGAATACATATGTAAAGAAGAATTACTGTAGTCGGTCAGAGGCAGGGCTCTATAATTTGCTCATTCTATAGGTCGGAGGAGACTATGAAGATGCGGTTCTCGGTTGAAGATCGATCAAAAACAATCCTGCTGATTTTTGCCTTGTGCGGACTTGTGATGGGGCTCGGCTTGCACTTTTCCGGCTACTTCTCGGGAGCACGGATAATCTGGGCCATTGCCACTTTGCCTGTGCTGGGATCTTTGCTCGTCGAGATTCTCCGGAGTTTATGGCGAAAGGAGTTTGGGCTGGATATCGTCGCGGCGATGTCGATGACGGCCGCGCTGGCATTTGGGGAAATGCTGGCGGCTTCGATTGTCGCTCTCATGTATACTGGGGGAGCCTTTCTTGAAAGCTTTGCCGAGGGACGAGCACGCCGTGAGATGCATGCTTTGCTGTCCCGCGCACCGCGAACAACAATGCGATATGTCGATGACCATCTCGAAGAGATTGCCGTCGAAACTATTCGTCCGGGTGACCGCCTTCTGATCCGTCAGGGAGACGTCATCCCCGTCGACGGAAGTATCACTTCCGTAAAAGCTTTCGTAAACATGTCTGCTTTGACGGGAGAGTCACTTCCGATTTCGCTTACATCCGGAGCCGATGCTTTGAGCGGATCAGTAAATGCTGGCGATGCCTTCGATATTGTTGCCAGACACGAAGCAAAAGATAGCACCTACGCTGGCATTGTTCGGCTCGTGGAAGAGGCCCAGCATTCGAAAGCCCCGATGTCTAGGCTAGCAGACCAATGGTCTATCGGCTTTCTGATAGTGACCGTCTTAATCGCCTTCGGCGCGTGGTTTTTCACGGGAGACCCGATTAGGTCGGTCGCCGTTCTCGTCGTGGCGACACCATGTCCTCTCATCTTGGCGGTGCCAGTCGCTCTTGTTGCGGGACTATCGCGCGCCGCTCATTTCGGCGTGCTGGTAAAGGGTGCTCGTCCATTAGAGAACATGGCCCGTATCAATACGCTGGTACTGGACAAGACTGGAACACTGACAGATGGCCGCCCACAAATTACTTCAATCAATGCGCAGCCAGGATTGAGCGAAAATGATCTACTGCGTTTCGCCGCCTCCCTTGACCAAGTGTCCAAACATCCGATGGCGCAGGCTCTTGTACTGGCCGCTCAGCGGCGCGGTATAGATCTTGTATTGCCGACCGATGTAAGCGAACTGGCCGGAGATGGCGTGGCGGGCTGGGTCGATCGCAAAAGCGTCGTTGTCGGTGGACATAGCTTCGTTGAGAGACAGGTCAATGCAAAACTGAGTGAAATCCCCCATAGAGAAGCTGGAGCGGCCCTGGTTGCAGTCGCAATAGACGCCAGGATTGCGGGCTATATCATCATGGCCGATCCCTTGCGCGGCGAAGTTGTCGATACGTTACGGGGATTGCGCAAGGACGGCGTAAAGCGAATAGTGCTGGCGACAGGTGATCGTACTGCAGTGGCCAAACGTATCGCCAAGGGTTTGGGGCTCGATGCCGTCTACTCGGAGCTTTCGCCCGATCAAAAGGTGCTGACCGTGCTCAGCGAGCGTAAGAACGGCCCCGTGATGATGGTCGGAGACGGCGTCAACGACGCGCCCGCACTTGCAGCGGCTGATGTTGGCGTTGCCATGGGTGCGAGGGGAGCGGCAGCCTCGGCAGAAGCTGCCGATGTCGTTTTCCTCGTAGATAGAATAGATAGACTTCGCGCCGGGATTGAAATTGCCAAGAGGTCAAGGCGCATTGCTGTCGAAAGTGTAGTGGTTGGGATTGGTCTTTCTGTAATCGCCATGATCGCAGCCGCGTTCGGTTATCTAAAACCTGTTCAGGGTGCATTACTCCAGGAGCTGATTGACGTCGCTGTCATCCTCAATGCGCTTCGGGCGTTGAGAATCTCCCCCAAGATCGGCTAAAGGGCGTCGTGGTACACCAGAATTTAAACTGGTGAATAAGTCACCTACAGCGGCGTTGGTGCATCAATCGCCGGTGAGTTTCAGAGTTTTTATAGCATTGGCTTTTAATGTTTTGGTTCGTTGAGAATTTGGATCAAGCCAATGCCTTTCAAGCACAATTCCGCCCGTCGTCACCGGATACCCAAGCAGAAGTTCAAGGTCACGAACTGGGCGGAGTACGAAGCAGGCTTGCGTCAGCGCGGGAGTGTTACTTTGTGGATCAGTGAAGCAGCTATAGCCGGATGGATTGCACCACTGCGCAAGACGCGCGGTGGTCAATGTCGCTATTCTGACCTGGCTATTGAGACGACGCTGATATGTGGCAAAGTGTTTAACCAGCCTCTGCGTCAGACAGAAGGCTTAATGGCCTCGTTGTTGCGGCTACTCAATGTTGAACTGCCGGTGCCAGATCACACAACATTCAGCAGACGCTGCGCCAATCTTGTTGTTTCCAGCTTAACCCGGTGCACCAGGAGGGATGGAACAGATGAACCTCTTCATGTGATCGTCGATAGCACTGGTATGAAGATATATGAAGCTGGCCAATGGCTTGAAGAAAAGCATGGCGCTAAATCTGCCCGAAAATGGCTCAAGCTGCATCTTGCTATTGATGCAGATAGCAATCAGGTCATTGCAGAAACACTGACTGATCAAAATACAAGTGACCTCAGCCAGGTTCCTGATTTGCTTGATATGATTGATCGCCCCATCGCTTGTTTCATGGCAGATGGTGCTTATGACAGTGATCAAACCTATCAAGCTTTACGCAGTCATAGTCCCGGTGTGAGCATTATCATTCCGCCACGAATACGAGACTTACAAGAAGCGTCATATGGCCCACCTGATCAGCGTGACTGGCATAGCCGCACAAATGCTCAACGCGGTCGGATGGAGTGGCAAAATCTTACCGAGTATGGGAAGCGAGCGAGAGTAGAAAACGCCATAGGCAATTATAAATCAACAAACGGGCCAAAGCTAAGATCACGCAAATTCACCAACCAGAAGACTGAAGTTAAACTTGGATGCGGCGTCCGTAACCGCATGCTGCAGACACCACGCCCGAAATCCGTCCGCGTCAAAGTTGAAACCACATAAGCCAGCATCAAAGATCGGAATCCGCCACCAATTCGTTTCATGCAACAACGCCGCTATGCGGCCATTTCCAATCGTGTACTTCCGGCATGTCTTCGCCATGTTCACGCACATAGTCATGATGCTTTTGCAGCTTCTCATTGAGCGAAGTGATCAGAGGCTCGGCAATATCAGCGGCCAAAGGCAGGCGGTGGAGTGCTTCAATTGCCAGATGATAACGATCCAGTTCATTCATGACAGCCATATCAAACGGCGTTGTGGTTGTGCCTTTTTCGATAAAGCCACGCACATGGAAGTTCGGATGATTGGCGCGCTTATAAACCAGACGGTGAATGAGATATGGATAGCCGTGATAGGCGAAAATCACCGGACGGTCGGTGGTGAAAAGCGCATCAAATTCACTATCGGCAATACCATGCGGGTGATGCTGCGGTGATTGCAGCGCCATCAGGTCGACAATATTGACAACACGAATGCGCAAATGTGGCAATGCTTCACGCAGCATTGCGGTGGCGGCCAATGTTTCCATGGTCGGCACATCACCAGCACAAGCCATCACCAGATCTGGTTCCATGCCATCTTCGCTGCCTGCCCAGTCCCATTTGCCAAGACCGGCTTCACAATGTTTTTCTGCCTCATCCATGGTGAGCCATTGTGGTGATGGCTGCTTGCCAGCCACAATCACGTTCACGCGGTTCCATGTTTTGAGGCAGTGCTCACCCACCCAAAGCAGCGTATTGGCATCCGGCGGGAAATAAACACGGACAATATCAGCGCTCTTATTGGCAACCAGATCGACAAAGCCCGGATCCTGATGGGAGAAGCCGTTGTGATCTTGACGCCAGACATGAGACGTCAGCAGATAGTTAAGCGATGCAACCGGCTTGCGCCATGGCAGTTCGCGTGCCACTTGCAACCATTTAGCATGTTGGTTGAACATGGAATCCACAATATGGATAAAAGCTTCATAGCAGGAGAAGAAGCCATGGCGTCCGGTCAGCAAATAACCTTCCAGCCAACCTTGACACAGATGTTCACTCAGCACTTCCATCACGCGGCCATCAGCCGCCAGATGGTCGTCACTGCCTAAAGTTTCAGCCATCCAGACACGGTCGGTTGCTTCAAAAACACTGCCCAGACGATTGGAGGCGGTTTCATCAGGCCCGAAGACGCGGAAGTTTTTCTCTTCGTCATTGAGGCGGATGACATCGCGCAGATAGTCGCCGAGGATTTTGGTGGTCTGTTCTTCAACCGCGCCCGGTTCGGTGACATTGACCGCATATTTTCGGAAATCCGGTGTGTTCAGTTCCTTACGCAGCAAGCCACCATTGGAATGCGGAATGGCGCTCATGCGCTTTTCACCATCCGGTGCTATTGCGCGTAATTCCGGTTTGAGCTTACCGCTTTCGTCAAACAGGTCTTCCGGCTCATAGCTGCGCATCCAGTCTTCGAGGATTTTGCGGTGTGCATCATCAGCACGGCAATTGGCAACCGGCACCTGATGGGAACGCCAATGGTTCTCCACCATTTTACCATCAACCACTTTGGGTCCTGTCCAGCCTTTCGGGCTGCGCAGAATAATCATCGGCCAGCGCGGACGCTCCGGCGATTTAAGATCGGCCTGCTCTTTAATGGTTTTGATACGGTCAAAAGCCATGTCAAAAGTTGCTGCCATCAGCTGGTGCATTTTTTCCGGTTCATGGCCTTCAACGAAAAATGGCTCATAGCCATAGCCGGTGAAAAGACTGTGCAGGTCTTCATCCGACATACGGGCGAGCAGGGTCGGATTGGCGATTTTATAGCCGTTCAGATGAAGAATCGGCAGCACCGCGCCATCGCGCTTCGCGTTGAGGAATTTGTTGGAATGCCATGCTGCTGCCAACGGGCCGGTTTCGGCCTCACCATCACCTACGACACAGGCAACGACGAGATCGGGATTGTCAAAAGCTGCGCCGTAAGCATGCACAAGCGCATAGCCAAGCTCGCCGCCCTCATGGATGGAACCCGGAGTTTCGGGTGCCACATGGCTTGGAATACCGCCCGGAAACGAGAACTGGCGGAAGAGCTTTTGCATACCTTCAACATCTTCGGTAATGTCAGGATAGGTTTCAGTATAAGTGCCTTCCAGATAGGTGTTCGCTACCATGCCCGGGCCACCATGCCCGGGACCGCAAACATAGAGCACATCCTTGTTGCGTTCTTTAATAATGCGGTTGAGATGCACATAGATGAAGTTCAAGCCGGGTGTTGTCCCCCAATGGCCCAGCAAACGCGGTTTGACGTGGTCAGGCTTTAAAGGCTCGCGCAGCATCGGATTTTGCATCAGATAAATCTGGCCGACGGAGAGATAATTGGCTGCACGCCAATAGCGGTCGGTCAGTTTCAGCTGATCTGGAGTAAGCGGCTGGGCGCCAGTCTGATTATTCATTCCGGAATTCCTTAACCTATTGGGAGGATTAGTTTAAAACAGTGAGAGTTTCAGAAGCAATCACTTGCTCTTCATCAGTTGCGAGCATGAAGGCCGCGATTTTGCTTGATGGCGTGGTGATGCGGAAAGCATTGTTGTTGTTGGCCGTATCGTCCAGCTCAAGGCCGAGCCATTGTAATTTGCGAGCAATGCGGGCACGGATTTCCGGTTGGTGTTCACCAATGCCGGCGGTAAAAATAACGGCATCCACCCCGCCAAGGCTGGTCGCCTGTCGAGTGATTTCACCGGCAATACGGGTGGTGAAAAGATCAATCGCTTGCTTCGCCTCAGGTGCATCACTTGCCAGCAAGTCTCGGCAATCACCACTGATGCCTGAAACACCGAGCAGGCCGGAGCGATGATAAAGCATATCGGTCACCTCATCGGCGCTCATATTCTGCCGGCTCAACAGATGCAGCAGCACACCGGCATCAATATTGCCGCAGCGTGTTGCCATCGGAATACCGTCAAGCGTGGAGAAGCTCATGCTGGTATCAACACTTTTACCCTGATCGAGTGCACAAATGCTGGCACCGCTGCCAAGATGCGCAACAACAAGTTTCTTACGGCCTAAATCGGGCTGAAGCTCGTTAAACTGTTGCGCGATGGATTGGTAAGAAAGGCCATGAAAACCATAACGCTTGATGCCCTGATCGTGCATCGCCCGTGGAATGGCAAGGCGGCGGATCACATCCGGCATAGTGCGATGGAACGCTGTGTCAAAAGAAGCTGTTTGCAGAATATCAGGGAAAAGCTGACGGATTGCTTTAATCAGCGCCAGACTTTTAGGCTGGTGGAGCGGCGCATAGGCCGACAAATCGTCAATGGCCTGAATTGAGCGATCATCAATTAATGCAGGACCTGCAAAAATATCGCCGCCATGCACGACACGATGGCCAATTGCTTTGACACGGGAAAGTTCGATATAGGCTGAAAGCTTGTCAAAAACTTCGCTGAGAACAGCAACAATATCGGCTGACTCTTGCGTCTGCAGTTCAATATCCAGCCGTTCCTTGCCGCGTTCCATATGAAAATTCAACGGAGTCGCGGCAAAATCGATGTCTGCTTTTGCCGATTTTTGCAAAGACGAACCATCATATTCAAAACTGCCGATTTTGACGGTCGATGATCCTGTATTGAACGTCAGCAAGACGCTGTCCATAAAACCTCCATTATGAAATATAACCTCTTTGACTGATCGGCAAATGCGATGCATTGAGCGTAATCAACATTAGTGGCTTTATCCCTGGTTCAAGCTAAGGGCTCACTGTTTCAAAACACCACATTCTAGTCATTTCAGTCCTTCGGCTTAACCCCATAAATAATTGAATCACATAAGGATATTAATGAGAACGCGACTTGCAGTTCATCCCATCCGGCATTCTTTGCTTCAGAAACCAAGCACACAAAGCTTGGTTCAAGTGCAAACTTGCATTCGATCTCATCGCCCTCCGCGCTGATTAGCTTCGACGGAGGATTGATTAAAGCTCCCATGATAACTGACTCCTCACTGTAATTCCTTTCCTCTAATTTCTATCACTCGAGGGGAGAAAGAATCGAGGAAGACCTGACTTGTTCCAAAATAAAGTGTGGTTGGCGCGAATTGTTCACGAAGAATACTGCACAAAGCTGCTGCGGTTTGTGTATCGAGACCTTCGAAGGTATCGTCCATGACAACACATCGGGGCCGACGGATGAGTAGTCTGGCAAAACTCAAACGCATCTGATCTTCATGATTGAGTAGCCGATCCCACCGGAAAGGTTTTTCTAATTGCTCGCTTAGTCGCTCCAGACCAACTGTCTTCAGCGCCTTACGATATACTTCCATGTTGTCAGTTCTCGGATCATCTGGGTATTCCAGCACACTACCTATCGACTCCTCCGGCAACCACGTGTCGCGGGACAAAAAGAGCGTGTCAGCATCTGCCGGGAGGGCGATTGTGCCGCTGCCCCACGGCCAATTTTGAGCCAGAGTCAAAACGATAGTGCGGAGATTGGCGGCGCTACCTGTAAACATCACAGTTTCCCCGGTCTTGACGTCCACAGTTCGCTCTGAGAGTTCTAGTGTGCCCAGCACGGAAGGTCCAAAGACGTTGCACCGCACTTCGATATCCTTGAATACAACGCTACCGTCGTGAGTTGTTTTGAATGACAACATCGTGTGAGACGCCGCAGCTTCCATTGTTGCTAGGGTCAGGACTTCGGTAACGGGGCCGTTCCAGTCAAGCAAAAAGTGACGACCGCAGCCGCGCCGTCATGGTGCCATTGCGGTAAATAATCCCGACAGATCCCCTTTCGCCGCTGCCTGACTTGCTTTGCCCTTCGTTTGAGGTCCGCCCGGGCTCATGCTTCGGTCCGTGGTCAGCGCGATAGCTGCCAACATGATGCTGGTCCAGTGCGGTAATTCCGATGTGCCCATCTCATTGGCGTGCTCGGCAGAGGCCGGCGACAGTCCTGACCACGGCATCATCGGAACCGCGTCCCGGTTGGGACCTCGAAGGTCTGCGGTCAGGCAGACGTCAACGATATGGTTCTGATGTGAAGGCTCAGGCCGACTTGGCGAGCAATCGGTCTGAAGAGAATTCGGTGCCATCCGTCCACATCCGGTGAAGGATGGTACCGATGCGCCTTGCCAAAGCCACCATCGCACGCTTTGCACCTCGGCGTTTGGCGACTTGTGCGGCCCAGCTTCTCAGCCATGTCGAGCGACCCCGATGTATCATAACGGTAGCCGCCTGACACAAGGCTCTTCGCAGATTGGCGTCGCCAGCTCGCGTAATACCGCCGATCACGTCGCGCTCACCGGACTGGTTGCGCGAGGGTGTAAGGCCGACCCATGGACCCACCTTCTTGGACGATGAGAACCGCGCGGGATCATCGACCGCGGATCGGAAAGTTAAGGCGACGACCGCCCCGATGCCAGGCATCGTCATCAATAGCCGGCACACCGCGTCGTCCTTCGCAAGCAGACGGACCTGACGTTCGAGTCCCGCCAGTTCATGGCGAAGGCTGGTGCGCGCGCGTAACATCGGTCCGGACGCTGCTTGCAACATGGAATTGCCTTCCACCAACTGTTTGATCCTGGCGTCGAACTGGCCGCGCGAGATGGCGCCGACCTTCAGGCCGAAGTTTCTCAGCAATCCGCGCAATGACAGTTCCAGCGCGATCATGCCTTGTTGGATCGCCTTGCGGGCAGACAGAAGTGCACGAACTTCCTGTGCCGACACGGATTTACAATGTACGGGCCTGAACCAGCCCAGATGAAGCAGTCGGGCAATCCCTTCCGCGTCGCGCCGATCCGTTTTGATCGGCATTGCCTTCAGAGCACCCTTCACCTGTCGGGTTTCCATCAGAACAACTTCCAGCCGGGCATCGGCCAAACCGCGATGCAGCCACTGGGACAGCGGCCCGGCTTCAAGCCCTATGATAGCGACCGATCCCTCCAGGGTGTTTGCAAAATCCACGATCGCTTGGGGATCACTGAGAACCTGCGCTTCTTTTACGATCTTGCCGTGCTCATTGATTACACAGACCGCAGTCTTCGCCAGTGATACATCCAGTCCTATGAACAGCTTCATCCCATATTCCTCCGATTGAGACCGATACGGGAACAACGACAGCTTGCTGCGGGCAATTTCAAGATGCGTCAGCCGGTGGCGTGGCGCAGGCCCCGTTACAGCATCTCATTGATCACAGCCAGAAGATTACGGTAGCGGCGAGTGCGATGGCTGAGAGGAAGACCATAGGGCACCTGTCATAGCGTGTAGCGACGCGCCTCCAGTCCTTGATGCGGCCGAACATGATCTCGATGCGGTTGCGGCGTTTATAGCGGCGTTTGTCGTATTTAATGGTCTTGTTTCGGGATTTCCTGCCCGGGATGCAGGGAGTGATACCCTTTTCCTGTAGGGCGTCGCGAAACCAGTCGGCATCATAGCCACGGTCGGCCAGCAGCCATTGGGCCTCGGGAAGCTCGTCAAGCAAGGCGGCTGCACCGGTATAATCGCTGACCTGACCTGCCGTGATGAAGAAGCTGATCGGGCGACCGTTGGCATCCGTTACAGCATGAAGCTTGGTGTTCATGCCGCCTTTGGTGCGTCCAATCAGGCGTTCCGCGCCCCCTTTTTTACCCGCAGGCTGGAAGCCGTGCGGTGGGCCTTGAGATAGGTCGCATCGATCATGATCGTCTTGCGCTCTGGAGCTTGAGGCACTGCCAGACCTTCCATCATCCGCAGGAAGATGCCCTTGTCGCCCCAGCGTTTCCAGCGATTATAAAGTGTCTTGGAGGGGCCATATTCCTTCGGCGCATCGCGCCATCTGAGCCCATTGCGATTGACGAAGATGATGCCGCTCAGAGCGCGCCGATCATCAACGCGAGGACGGCCGTGGCTATTAGGGAAATACGGCTGAAGACGTGCCATTTGCTCGTCTGTCAGCCAAAAGAGATCACTCATCATTCAGGCTCCTTCGAGCCCGTCTGAATCACAATCAGCGTGACAAATCAATGGGTCCTGACCCTAAGTCCAGGGTGTACTCCAAGCGCCGGGACGCTAGCCGACCTTATATTTTTATCACTGTGCCAGCCCGACCGAAAAGGAGCGCTGCCGCATCTTCGAGCCGTCCTATCCCCGCGATGCGGCCGGGATGGGAAGCAAAAGCGCAGGCCGCTTCGACTTTGGGGCCCATTGAACCGGAAGCAAACTTATGCGTTGAGAGTTCTGCTGGCGTCGCCCTGCTGATCGGATGCTGGGCCGGCGTTCCCCAGTTGCTATAGACAGCGTCCACGTCTGTGAGCATCAGGAAAGCGTCGGCATTGAGTTCTTCTGCGAGAAGCCCTGCTGCCCGGTCCTTATCAATCACCGCTTCTACGCCCTCGATTTCCTCCTGCTCGTTACGTATAATCGGAATACCGCCACCGCCCGCGCAGATGACGACAACGCCAGATTCAACCAGCAGTCGGATGACTTCGATCTGAGTGATCCGTTGCGGACGCGGCGACGGCACGACGCGCCGCCATTTTCCCTCACTCTCTTCGATGAGCGCCCAGTCATGTTCCGCCCGTACATGATCGGCATCTGCTTTGTCGTAGACGGGACCGATGGGTTTTTCCGGATGGGAAAAGGCCGGGTCGTCACTATTCACCTCAATCTGGGTCAAGAGCGTGGCGAGCCGCGTTTGCGTGGGCAAGGCATTGGTCAGTTCTTGCTCTACCAGATAGCCGATCATACCGACGCTTTCTGCCCCCAGAATATCGAGCGGATAAGCGGGGACATCCGCATAAGCGGAAGCCTGGAGTGCCAGAAGCCCGACTTGCGGACCGTTGCCATGCGCAACCACGATGTTGTGGTTACGTGCAAGCTCGGCCAGCGCTTTTGCGGCTTTCCGTACATTGGCGCGCTGGACCTCGGCGGTCATTGGCTCTCCACGTTTTAAAAGCGCATTACCTCCCAGAGCCACAACGATCCGCATGTCAACTTCCCAACGTTGCTACGAGTATTGCCTTGATAGTGTGCATGCGGTTTTCCGCCTGATCGAAAACGATAGAAGCGTTTGATTCAAAGACCGCCTCGCTCACCTCCATGCAGTCGATGCCGAATTTCTCGAATATCTTCTCTCCGATCTCCGTCTCGCGATTATGGAAGGCTGGAAGACAATGCATGAACTTCGCATGCGGATTGCCAGCCGCCGCCATGATCTCCGGCGTCACACGGTAGGGCGTCAGCAGTTCAATACGTTCTGCCCACACCGAATCCGGCTCGCCCATCGATACCCAGACATCCGTATAGATAAAATCACATCCCTTGACGGCGGCTACGGGGTCTTCGGTGAGTGTAATGCGCGCACCGGTCTGAAGCGCGATTTCCCGACAGCGATCGATCAGTTCCTGTTCTGGCCAACAGGCTTTCGGTGCGGCAAGGCGCACATCCATGCCGATCTGTGCCGCCCCTGTCAGGAGTGAATTGCCCATATTGTTGCCGGCATCGCCGAGGAAGGCGAAGGTGACTTGCGACAGGTGTTTGCGGGTATATTCGCGCATGGTAAGAAAGTCGGCCAGAATCTGGGTCGGATGAAATTCATCTGTCAGACCATTATAAACCGGCACACCCGACCATTTCGCCAGAATCTCCGCCTGTTCCTGCCCGAAGCCGCGATATTCGATAGCGTCGTAGACACGACCAAGCACGCGGGCTGTGTCTTTCATGGATTCCTTCTTACCTATCTGGGTACCGGTGGGCCCCAGATAGGTAACATGTGCACCCTGGTCATAGGCGGCGACCTCGAACCCGGTACGCGTGCGAGTGGAGTCTTTTTCAAAGATCAGCGCAATGTTCTTGCCTTTCAGCCTTTGATCTTCATAACCGCCATATTTGGCCTGTTTCAATGAGGCCGAGAGCTTTAGCAGGAACCGGATGTCATCCGGCGTGAAATCGAGCAACTTCAGGACGCTACGGCCCTTGATATTGACTGGCATTTTCGTCTCCTCAAACTGGATCGCGTATTAATGGACAGGTCATGCAGTGGCCGCCGCCTCGCCCGCGCCCGAGTTCTGCACCGGGCACGGTGATGACCTCGACGCCTGCCTTGCGCAATTGTGTATTGGTGTAGGTATTGCGGTCATAGGCAATGACCACACCCGGCTCCAGTGCAACGACATTGTTGCCGTCATCCCACTGCTCGCGCTCGGCGACGTAAGCATCACCACCCGTTTCAACAACGCGCAACTTCTTCAGTCCCAGCGCTTCAGCAACAACCTCGGTAAGCTTGCGTCCTTCCGCCCTGACGTCTATTTCATCTTTTGTCTTGCCCGGACGGATCGAATAGGGCTCGATCTTTTCTGCAACATCGGCAAAGAGCGTCACGAGATCACGATCGCAAAAGCTGAACACAGTATCCAGGTGCATGGATGAACGCTCTACAGGCAGCTTGCAGGCGATCACATGCTCAGCCCCCCCCTTCTGAAACAATGCGCGCGCCAGTTGCCCCACCGCCTGCGGCGTGCTCCTCTCACCCATACCGACAAGAACAATGCCGTTTCCAAGTGGCATGACATCTCCACCCTCCAATGTGGCAAGCCCATAATCCGTATCGGGATCACCCCACCAGACCGGGAAGCCCGCATCGCGGAAATCCGGATGGAAACGATAGATGGCCGTGATATTGACTGTTTCCAGCTTGCGTGCATTCCAACGCATCGGGTTGAGCGTGACGCCACCACCGATCCAGCAGGTTGTATCGCGAGTGAACAGATGATTGGGCAGAGGCGGCAGGACGAAATCCTCCGGACGCAATGTTGGCGCGAAAAGCCCCCGCCCCTCGATTGGCAGTTCGGTTTTACTCAAACCGCCCATCAGGATCAGCGACAAGGCATCGGCGTCAATCTCCATGAGGTATGATCGCAAATCGTCGGCCAAACCAACGCCTACGGTATTCTCGTTGACACGGCGCTCCAGAAGCCAGCGCCGGGCCTCGGCATCCTGCATCGTCTCTGCCAGCATCTCTCGCAGAAAGACAACCTCCACGCCACGATGTCTCATGGCATCGACAAAAGTGAGATGTTCGACACGGGCCTGCTTCACCCAGATGACGTCATCGAAAAGCAGCTCATGACAGTTCGATGGCGTCAGGCGAGCAAGTGCCGAGCCCGGACGATGGACGAGGACACGGCGCAGTTTGCCAACTTCAGAATGAACACCATAAGTTAAGCTCATATTGCAATCTCCTTCAGGCAAGCAGAACAGCGGCGCTCAGGCACGCCATGATGATAATGGTCAGGATCAAAAGCAGCGGCCACATGAAGCGCAACCAGCGTTCATAGGGAACGCGACCGATGGCCAAGGCACCCATTACGACCGCAAAAGTCGGATTGATCAGGTTCACGAGCCCGTTTGCAGACTGATAGGCGGTGACCACAAACTGGCGGCCAACGCCGGCGAAATCTGCCACAGGTGCCATGATCGGCATGGAAAGGACCGCCAGACCGGACGAAGACGGCACGAAGAAGGACATAAGTACCTGAAGCCAGTACATCACGTTGATGAAGGCCACCTTACCCAACCCGGAGACGGAAAGCTCCGCCCAGTGCAGGATGGTATCTGTGATCTTGCCAGCGTCCATGACCACGACGATGCCGCGCGCCAGGCCAATGATCAGCGCCACGCCAAGCAGGTCGCGTGCACCGTTGACGAAACTGTCGACAAAACTTGCCTCACCAGGGCGTGTGATAAAGCCGATCAGGATGGCTGAAGCGAGGAACAACCCGCTCATTTCCCCCATCCACCAGCCGCCTTTCAACACGCCCCAGATCATGACGACAAAGGTGACACCAAAAACCGTGAGTACGATCTTGTGCAAAAGTGTAAAGTTAGCCTTTTCACCTTCATGCGCACTTAGAAAGTGCTTTTCGTTAGCCGCCTTCATGTCATAGACAAGCGATTTTGTAGGATCTTGCCGCACCCGTTCGGCATAGCGCATCACGTAGATCACACAGGCCAGCCAGCAAAGTCCCAATATGATGCAGCGCAACACGAGGCCGTTAGTGAAAGGTACGCCCGCAGCATCCGAGGCAATGACCGTAGCGAATGCATTGACTGTCGAACCAAGAACGCCGACGCCTGCACCAAGCAAAATGACAGCGACCGCAGTTACTGCATCGAAACGCGCCGCTATCATGATTGGAAGCAAAAGCATATAGAAGGCAAGCGTTTCCTCTGCCATGCCATAGGTTGTACCGCCGAAGGCGAACAGTGCCATAAGCACAGGGATTAGCCATTTCTCTCGCCCCTTGAGCGCAACCATGGCGCTGCCAATGCCAGCATCAATCGCGCCAGTGGAGGTGACGACACCAATAAAACCACCAATAATGAGAACGAACACCGCCACATCAATGGCGTTGGCCTGATTGGTCGAAGGATTATAAAGCCCTCCGATCGGTGCCATGAATATATCTGTAATACCTTGCGGATTGGATTCAGCGACCTTGTAAGTCCCAGCAATAGGAACTTCCTTGTTCAAAGCCGCATTCATGGTTCGCTCGTACTGGCCAGCTGGAATGATCCAGGTCAGCGCCGCGACAATGACAATGAGGCCAAAAAGAATGGTGAATGCGGTAGGAAAACGAAATCGTTTTCCATCGCCGTCTTGTGCGATGTCACTCATGCATTAATCCCGCTCTCTTTCAATGCAACCGACCTGAGTTTATGGGTTGCAAGATAAGCCGCATTGATTTCAATCAAGAAGCATCAAGTATAGAAAAATATCACTCGGATAGTTCTGGTTCCAGATGCTGTCGAAGTCTTGTGTGAGGTGTTCGCCGAAGCGAAAAACCGGAGCCTGCCTCGAAAGTTATACTCCATCACATCAAAACCCGATATACTTCACCAGTCTGATCTTCTCATCTCTACCCCAAATGGATAGTGGGATTTCGCACGATGTTAGTGATTAGATTTATGGAGCCATCCACTTTGAGAATAAGACACAATATTAACTCTTCAGGTCATCGAAATGAGTTCTGAAAAAACGAATGTTATAAGCCTTGACGCGTCGACTGTGGTCAGGAAAACACTATTCAATGAACTCTCTGGAGCGATCGCATTCTCGCAATGCAATGGTGTTGATAAAACCATTCCCCAGAACGTTACCATAGCTCGAGAGGGTGACAAAATCGGTCGGATTTACATGGTGAATGAGGGCTTATTAAGAGCTTTCAGAGTCTTGCCCGACGGTCGGCGGCAGATAACACACTTCATATTCCCAAGAGAACTAATAGGGATTATCGACGATGAACACTATTCATCGACAATTGAAACCATCGTAACAAGCAATATTACCTCCCTATCTAAAATTAAATTCCAGGAGTGTATCGTTAGAGATGAAAGAATTAAGCAATATTCTCACGCCGAGACAAAGGATTCGTTAAGGAAGGCGAACTTTATTCAACTCATACTGGGTCGGCTGGCACCAGTCGAAAAATTATCATGCTTTATCATTCTTCTCGCTCAATGGTCCCCCAACAGAGGCTTCGTTTATATTCCTATGCCAAGACAGGATATCGCCGACTTCTTAGGTTTGACTGTTGAAACCGTGAGTAGAAGTTTCACGAGACTGCGCAATCTTGGCCTCATCACCTCGCGGGATCATAGCTGCATAGAGATACCCTCGCTATCTGCGCTACATCAGGTGGCAGGTGTGAATTTGTCTTGATCAGATAGTTTGGTTTGAAAACTTGGAAAAAGCTATTGCCTTTCAGGATTCCCAATGGAGTGCTCCCCGTTTCGCCGGACAAGTCGGCTAGTTTGATTTAGCCCTGATGAACTGCCGAGGGGAAGCCATCTTGAGCGCGGAATGTAGATGGATTTCATTATAGTCCTCGATCCATCCGTCGATGAGCGGGAGCGCTGTTTGTGCGTCCGGTAGTGCTGCGATGCGGATGTAATCCCGCTTCAGGGTTTTAACGAATGCCTCGGACATTCCGTTCGACTGCGGGCTGGCCACCGGCGTGAAGCAGGGCGTCAGATTGAGGGCTTGAGCAAACAGCCTCGTGTCCCGCGCGGTATAAGCCGAGCCGTTGTCAGAGAGATGCTCGATAGCATGCGGGGCTCGTGTTGCCTGGAAGCGTTTCTCGACCGCCTCCAGCATCATATCGCGCACGTCCGAGCCGGAGATGCCCGCATTGGCAACTGCCGTCCAGGCAATGATCTCCCGGTCGAAGGCATCGATGATGAAAGCGAGACGAATGACCTCGCCATTCCAGCAGGTGAACTCCAGACCGTCCGAGCACCAGCGCAGGTTGGATCGCATAACCATGACCTTGCCGTCATGGATGCGGCCCTTGCGAACGGCGGTATGCTTCTCCAGCAGCATGGCGTGGTTGCCCATGATGCGATGGACCCGTTTGGCGTTGACGACAGGCTTATCGGCGGCTCGCCTCTCGCGATTGAGGAGCGCGGCGATACGCCGATAGCCATAGGTTGGCCTTTGATCTACCAGCCTGCGAATGATGGGCAAAAGCTCTGCATCCTCGGCCTTGTGATAGGAGCCGCGCGGCTTCGATCTGCCTTTCAGCCGCTCGATGAGGTTGGAACGGGATACGCCCAGCGTATCTGCGACGGCCTTCATCGCGAACCGTCCTTCGGCAACAAGATCGGCCGCGATATCCGTTTTTTTGAGTCTGCTTTGGACAAGGCTTCCCGAAGGATTTCGACCTCCATCGTCTTGCGGCCGAGCATGCGCTCCAGCTCGCGGACGCGATCTTCCAGCTTCTTCACTTCCGAATTGCCGACCACCGGCTCGTCAGAATCCACAGCTGCAGCACCTCCCTCGCTCAAGAGCCTGCGCCACCGATAAAGTAAATTGGGCGCGACGCCATGGCGGCGAGCGGTGGACGATACCGTCTCGCCTGGTTCGAAGCTCTGCTCAATGATCGTCAGCTTTTGCTCGGTTGTCCACCGCCTGCGGCGAACATCACCCGTCAGCAATTCAACGTGTCGATACTCGTTAGACATAAGCCTATACCCAAGCCTGTGCTTGAGCCTTTCTGCTTATGCCGACTGTCCGGTCGAAATGGGGGGCAGTTCACCCAATGGGTTTGAAGTATAAACAGAATGTATCTTTTAATGAGATGTCAAGGCCGATAAATTGTTTCATGGTTGCTTCCTGTTTGATGCTGGGCCTGGTGCCCAGTCGTAAGCCAGTATTTCATCTTATCGGGAAGCAACCACCTTTCCAATGAGAAGCAAAACAAACGCGCGATCACACTATGTAATCGGAACACGGTCGATGTCGAAATCACTAATCCCGACCTTGTTCGATTGATTATTCAAAATGCTTCCCGGATTGTGCTTCAGCTCGCGCGAACATCGTTTTCTACCGCATTGCGAACAACTCTTGATGGAACCGTTTCGCGACCGGTAGGCCCTGCGCCTCAAAATCTCGGCGTAATGACTCTCCGAAACCTGCCGGACCGCAGAACCAGATACTGGCCTCACGCCAATCTGGTACGGCAGCCCGAATGCGATCGCCGGTCAAGAATCCGTCGCGCGAGTCTACCAGGATATGTAGCCGGATGCCGGCAGCCAGCGCATCGGCCTTCAGCTTATTGATAGCGTTCTCGTCGTAATCGGTCGTGGTGTGAAATAGATCGATCAGCTTGTGTGGCGCATCTGGATTTGTAATCCGCTCTTGCGCCAGATGTTTCATGCCGGCAATGAAGGGCGTGATGCCAATACCGCCACCGATCCAGATCTGGCGTAGTTGGCCGTTGTCAAAATCAAAACAGCCATATGGGCCCTCGAGTTTTACAACCTGCCCGACCTTTAACTTCTCGTACAGGCGGTCGGTGTGATCGCCCAGTTCCTTGGTGATGAAGGTGATATGTTTATCTTCTTCATTCCATGCGGAAGCTATCGTGTAAGGGTGTGCTCCTTCTGAACTGTCCGATGTCGCGAATGCGAACTGGCCCGACTTGTGACCTGGCCAGCCTTGTGGGACGTCGATTTCGACCTCAAGTGTCCGTACGCCGGGATAGTAGTGAATTGATGATATCTCGCCCAGAACCTGCTGTTTCACAGCCACACGTCGCAGAAGTACTTTCACTGCCGCAAAGGTGCCTGAAGCCAAAAGCAATGCCATCACGATGCCGATGGGTGAAAGCCAATATCTGAACGTCATCAGCACTACAGTATGGAAAACGAGCACCAGATAGACGACGGCCAAAAGCCGGTGTGTCTTGTAAAAAAGCCGGTAGGGAAAATACTTGACCAGAGCCAGAACGATCAGCAGAGCTGCTATATAAAATGCCCATTCACCCAGATCTTCTGCAGATCCGCGCAAGCCCAATAAAAACTGCTCGACCGGGTTTTCCAGCGGCGGTCTCGTCCCGCGTACCGGGCGCTCAATCAAGCCCCAGCCAACAGCCCATTTCGGTCCCTTGCCCCACAGCCAGTGAATAAACGAGACGATGAGAGCCGCAATGCCTAGGCGGCGTGGACGAATTGGTTGACGAATTGATCGCAGCTTGATTCAAGACTGCTTTTTGGAGGCAGTCATGAGCCGAGGCGATCTGAGCGAATCCGAATGGCGTGTTCTGAAGGATTTATTGCCGATTGAAGCAGTCAATCGGGGACGCGGTCGTCGTCCGGAGCAAAATCGTGCGATCATCAACGGCATACTTTGGAGACTTCGCTGCGGGACGCCTTGGCGGGATGTCCCACCCAAATACGGCAATTGGAATACGATCTATCGGCGGTTTCGGCGTTGGAGCGAAGCCGGGGTCTGGGAGGCTGTTTCGATCACGCTCGCTGAGATCATGGCTGACAGCGGCCACTACAGCATCGATAGCACCACAGTTCGGGCCCATATTTCGGCAGCGGGCGGAAAGGGGGGATTCATCGACGCGCTCTTGGCCGCTCGCGGGGCGGGTTCACCAGTAAACTTCACTGTCTGGCTGATGCCAGAGGAAGACCGCTTGCCTTCCATCTGACGGTTGGCGAAGCCGCAGATTGCAAGGCTTACGACACTCTGATCAGCTTACCCGAGCAAGCGCCACAGGCGCTTCTTGCTGACAAGGGATATGATGCGGATGCCATTCGTGATGATCTTGCCAGCCGCAATATCAAGCCCGTCATTCCTGGCAGAGCAAACCGCCGCGTGAAGATTGAATATGATCGCACGCTGTATAAACAGCGCAACCTAATCGAACGGATGTTTGGCAGACTGAAAATCAACCGCGCCATTGCTACTCGATACGACCAACTCGCCGAGAGCTTCATCAGCATGGTTCATATTGCTACCGCAAGATACTGGCTCAAATTCGTCCACGCCGCCTAGCCATTTGTGCAGGCGGTACATCTTATCAAGTCCGCCGAACCACCGCTCCGGCCAGCGGGGGCGAAGTGCCAAAACCATGGCTACGCTCATAGAAGCCATGGCGATAATTCCGCTGTACTGGACCATGGTCCCACGAAGCGCGAAGAAAGTTGTCGTCTCATACACGTGAGGTTCTTCAATCAGCCACAGGACGGTCAAAACTAAAAAAATGCCCCAGAATGTGAACTTGATATGTTGCACGACTGAATACCTTAGGGTCAGGACCCATTGATTTGTCACGCTGATTGTGATTCAGACGGGCTCGAAGGAGCCTGAATGATGAGTGATCTCTTTTGGCTGACAGACGAGCAAATGGCACGTCTTCAGCCGTATTTCCCTAATAGCCACGGCCGTCCTCGCGTTGATGATCGGCGCGTTCTGAGCGGCATCATCTTCGTCAATCGCAATGGGCTCAGATGGCGCGATGCGCCGAAGGAATATGGCCCCTCCAAGACACTTTATAATCGCTGGAAACGCTGGGGCGACAAGGGCATCTTCCTGCGGATGATGGAAGGTCTGGCAGTGCCTCAAGCTCCAGAGCGCAAGACGATCATGATCGATGCGACCTATCTCAAGGCCCACCGCACGGCTTCCAGCCTGCGGGTAAAAAAGGGGGCGCGGAACGCCTGATTGGACGCACCAAAGGCGGCATGAACACCAAGCTTCATGCTGTAACGGATGCCAACGGTCGCCCGATCAGCTTCTTCATCACGGCAGGTCAGGTCAGCGATTATACCGGTGCAGCCGCCTTGCTTGACGAGCTTCCCGAGGCCCAATGGCTGCTGGCCGACCGTGGCTATGATGCCGACTGGTTTCGCGACGCCCTACAGGAAAAGGGTATCACTCCCTGCATCCCGGGCAGGAAATCCCGAAACAAGACCATTAAATACGACAAACGCCGCTATAAACGCCGCAACCGCATCGAGATCATGTTCGGCCGCATCAAGGACTGGAGGCGCGTCGCTACACGCTATGACAGGTGCCCTATGGTCTTCCTCTCAGCCATCGCACTCGCCGCTACCGTAATCTTCTGGCTGTGATCAATGAGATGCTGTAACGGGGCCTGCGCCACGCCACCGGCTGACGCATCTTGAAATTGCCCGCAGCAAGCTGTCGTTGTTCCCGTATCGGTCTCAATCGGAGGAATATGGGATGAAGCTGTTCATAGGACTGGATGTATCACTGGCGAAGACTGCGGTCTGTGTAATCAATGAGCACGGCAAGATCGTAAAAGAAGCGCAGGTTCTCAGTGATCCCCAAGCGATCGTGGATTTTGCAAACACCCTGGAGGGATCGGTCGCTATCATAGGGCTTGAAGCCGGGCCGCTGTCCCAGTGGCTGCATCGCGGTTTGGCCGATGCCCGGCTGGAAGTTGTTCTGATGGAAACCCGACAGGTGAAGGGTGCTCTGAAGGCAATGCCGATCAAAACGGATCGGCGCGACGCGGAAGGGATTGCCCGACTGCTTCATCTGGGCTGGTTCAGGCCCGTACATTGTAAATCCGTGTCGGCACAGGAAGTTCGTGCACTTCTGTCTGCCCGCAAGGCGATCCAACAAGGCATGATCGCGCTGGAACTGTCATTGCGCGGATTGCTGAGAAACTTCGGCCTGAAGGTCGGCGCCATCTCGCGCGGCCAGTTCGACGCCAGGATCAAACAGTTGGTGGAAGGCAATTCCATGTTGCAAGCAGCGTCCGGACCGATGTTACGCGCGCGCACCAGCCTTCGCCATGAACTGGCGGGACTCGAACGTCAGGTCCGTCTGCTTGCGAAGGACGACGCGGTGTGCCGGCTATTGATGACGATGCCTGGCATCGGGGCGGTCGTCGCCTTAACTTTCCGATCCGCGGTCGATGATCCCGCGCGGTTCTCATCGTCCAAGAAGGTGGGTCCATGGGTCGGCCTTACACCCTCGCGCAACCAGTCCGGTGAGCGCGACGTGATCGGCGGTATTACGCGAGCTGGCGACGCCAATCTGCGAAGAGCCTTGTGTCAGGCGGCTACCGTTATGATACATCGGGGTCGCTCGACATGGCTGAGAAGCTGGGCCGCACAAGTCGCCAAACGCCGAGGTGCAAAGCGTGCGATGGTGGCTTTGGCAAGGCGCATCGGTACCATCCTTCACCGGATGTGGACGGATGGCACCGAATTCTCTTCAGACCGATTGCTCGCCAAGTCGGCCTGAGCCTTCACATCAGAACCATATCGTTGACGTCTGCCTGACCGCAGACCTTCGAGGTCCCAACCGGGACGCGGTTCCGATGATGCCGTGGTCAGGACTGTCGCCGGCCTCTGCCGAGCACGCCAATGAGATGGGCACATCGGAATTACCGCACTGGACCAGCATCATGTTGGCAGCTATCGCGCTGACCACGGACCGAAGCATGAGCCCGGGCGGACCTCAAACGAAGGGCAAAGCA
>NC_009670.1 GCF_000017405.1 Brucella anthropi ATCC 49188 | reverse complement strand
CTTGCTAACGAACAGAATAGGGCTTCCGAGACGGCGACGTTTTGGGGGCTCTTTTCTTTTGCGGGTTAAGCTTCCTTCTCTTTGTCCTTGCTGGCCTGATGCTCCTCATAGAGCGCGGCCAGTCGTTCGAGTACGAAGGTCGCGAAGTCTGGCGTGGCCTTCTTGTCGATAGTTATTTCAAGTTTGGTCCTGCCGTTCTTGAGTTGGGCCAAGCGCCCCCCAGTTGATGTCGACAGCACTACCGGAACTCCCCGCTCAAGACGGGCGGGTTTGAGATAAGCGATAATCTTTTTAAACCGCTCCTCCGATGGGAGAGTGTTCAGTGATCGAGCCAGATCGTGAACTTTTGCAGGTTCGGGAAACTTTTCAAGAAGCTCCGCCAATTGCTGCCAATTGCCCCGTCCGATTCCGGGCGCCGGGCCAATTGCGTCGACCAGTTCGGGCGGGAGAGCATCCACAAGGGCCATCATACGGGAGATGTCTGCTCTATCGATTGACATCGACGCGACGATAATCTCCCGTGTGAATCGGTCCTTTAGATTGGCCGCGAACCGCGCTTTCTCAATATAGGTGAGATCCGCACGCTCATTGTTTTCTTGACCCTGCGCGATCACCAGTTGTTCGTCGGTCAGTTCACGGACAATGGCTTTCGCCTTGATCCCAAGCTCTTTGAGCGCACGGAGGCGTCGATGTCCGAACGCAACTTGATACTTGTCTGGAAATTCGGGATGCAGACGAACGAGAATAGGGACCTGCTGTCCTTGTTCAGCGATCGATGCCTTCAAACCTTCTATGTCGCCGTCCATGCGGTCCTGAACAAACGACGGTTCTACAATGCCGGCGTCAATCTCGATTACCGCCTGGCCTTCCATCAGGCTCTTTTCTATCTCATCGGCTCGGCGGCTGCGGTCGTTCAGATCTCCGACCGACCGCTTGATAGCTGACATCGGTTTCGTAGACCCCTGAAGAGGCCTGGCATGTGGAGGCGGTGCCGGCGTTACGACAGGTGTTGGCAGGTCGGAGAACAGATTCTTTCGGCTCATGTTCTACCCCACGTCTTTTTGATGAGTCCTTCAATCTCATGATTGACACTGTTCATCGCTTCGAGCGCGCGATCATAGGTGACGCGGTTAAACTGACTTCTGTCGACCTCAAAAAGGGTCTGGTTGGTCAGGCCCGCGTCTGAGACCGCGGTACTCTTCACCATGGAATTAACCATTACGTTTGCTCCGAACAAGGATCGCAGGAACGCCACCATCTGGTGCTGAGGCCCGTCGGTGGGTTCAAAACGCGTGACGAGATAACGCATCCAGTTTTGTTTATCGTCGGCTCCCGCTTCTCCAATTGTGTCCATCAAGTCACTGGTCATCGCCAAAAACTGGTTCATGGACATGACGTCTAGCATTTGTGGGTGGACTGTAATCAGAACTGACGTCGCTGCGGTCAGTGCAGAAAGCGTCAAATAACCAAGCTGGGGAGGGCAGTCGATGACTACGACGTCATAAGCATCGGCGATCTCATCTAGCGCGTCCGACACGCGGGCAAAGAAAAGCTTGTCGCCGGGCACTCGGTTTGCCAGAGCCATAGGGGTTGCATGTTCGAATTCCATAAGTTCAAGATTACCGGGGATCAAATGAAGGTCTGGAATATAGGTTGCTCTGACAATATCCTGGATCGGCCGTCGCTCATCATCATATCGGATAGCGCCGTAGATCGTGTCGTTCGGACCGACATCCGTTTCTGGCTGGCTTCCAAACAACGCCGATAAGCTCGCTTGAGGATCAAGATCGACAGCAAGGACGCGATATCCTCGAAGCGCCAGATATTGGGCAAGATGGGCTGATGTCGTTGTCTTTCCCGAGCCGCCCTTAAAGTTCATGACAGCAATGATCTGAAGTTCCTCACCCTCACGGCGATGGGGCAAGTATCTCCCGGCCGGCCGACTGCCCGCATCCATGTACTGGCGTATTTTCGCAATGTCCTCGACAGAATATACGCGACGGTTGCCTGGACCAGAAGCCACTTTGAAGTTCAGGCTATCATGTTTCTCCATCTCGCTAACAATGGTGCGAAGATACCCTTCCGCGCAATCGAAAAGCTTCTCAGCCTCTGCCGGCGAGAAGTTTCGAATCGTCTTGCGTGCGTGGGGCGGAAACATCTTAGTTTGGTAAGCTTGAAGTTGCGCCGACAGCGCAGCCGAATGGGTTCGGACAAGATCCCGAAAACCCGAAAACTCCTCGATAGGTGCCAAATCCAAATTCACCATTGCCGCACTTTCTTACCCAAGATACGGAGTTTTGCCAGCGCACGGCTAAACTCCGCAAACAGATAAGACGCGATTTCCGGTTTCCGCAAGCGCTTTATAGTTAATGAGATATTAACGCTGGGCCATTCATGTCGCGAATGAAGCCGGAATTTCGCCTCAAACTCCCAGAAACCGGCAGATGTTGGCCTTTTTCATTCAATAATAACGGTTCCCAAAAAAAGAGTCGATAAACACGGTTCGATCATCATTTTCGTCCGAGTTGCTGCACGTATTAATGAATCACTGCCCATTTGGCTGAAGTGAGTCGGCGCAAATAGCGGCCGATACCGGTTGTTGTGCCGGTTCTTCAACTGCAAGCAGGCGGAGATTCCGCAGTCCGACGCAAGTCGTCTCTTACAAAGATACTGATGGTGTCACTATCCAACTCACGCAGCTATCAGCGGGAGTTTCGGCGGGGCAAGCGAATTCGCCTTGTGCCGCTGGTGGCATACGGCTTGCGCTTCAGTCTGATCCCTTTGAGTGAAATTACGAACAAAGATACCGCACAGATCAGCAACAAGTACCCGCCTACATGCTGATAAGCGAATACGCCTAATATGCCTCCAACAAGGAAAGCTCCTATCGTCCAAATGTGTAACGTGAGCCGTGTACGGTTTTCAACAGCGTACGTGTCTGGCTCTCGTCCCCGAAGAATGTCCAGCGCAATACCAAGTTCAATGCCTACGTCGGTCGCCATCCCGGAGACATGGGTGGTCCGCACGCGAGCATCGGAAATTCGGGTGACGGTGGCGTTCTGCAATCCCATTAAAAAGGCCAGCCCAAGTGTTAAAAGGGGAGGGCGCCACATTGCAAGGAACCAGATGTCCGCTATCCCGAGCACAGCGAGCAGGATGGCTTCCAAGAGGATGCTATAGGCATAGATGGCCGCGATGCCGCGGCGCCGTCCTGAGTTGATAAGGAGGGACGAAATCGCGGCACCGAGGATGAAGATTATGATCACGGTGAAGAAAAAAACTGCCTGTCCCCAATGCGCGGTCGCAAGATGGTCGGACAGAGATGAAACGTTGCCGGTCATGTTGGCGGAAAAGAACCCAACGGCATAGAAGGCTGCGGCATTCAACGCGCCGGCTATCATCGCCAATGAGCAGGCGAGGTTGAGGTTGATGCGCTCGTTACGGGCGGCGCCCTGGCTGATCAGCATTCCTACGATCCGAAGTGTTCACAAGGTCGGGTAGGCCGAACCCTATGCGTTGCGTACGTCATAGTCCGGCGGCCTTAGTTAGATTGACCCTGAACCTGTCTCGACGTCGCTGATACCGCCTGGTCATCTCGGCCGAGGCGTGCCCCAGTTGCTTTTGGACATAACGCTCATCGACTTCGGCAGAAGAGGCGAGGCCGGCCCGCAATGAGTGCCCTGAGAACTTCAACCAACGCTCGATCTCGGCCAGGTCGCCTCGAATACCCGCGGCCATCGCTGTGCGCTTGACTAGGCGGGCGATTTCTTTGTCGTTCAAGCGATCCGATCCAACGGCCTTTCCTTGTCCGGTAACCCGCCGGAAGAGGGGGCCATGGGCGAGCTTGGCGTATTTGATCCAAGTTTGGAGCGCGAGGACGGGGCAGGTGTTGTCGGACGAGCCTCTACCGATCTCCACTTCACGCCAACCCGTCTTGCCCCGAAGCGTCACCAGCATGCCTTTGTCGAGGATCTCGATCCAACCGCGACCGTCTTCGGTCTGATCTGCCTTGAGATCGAGGCAAACGATCTCGGACCGTCGAAGTCCGCCGGCATAGCCGATCAGCAGCATCGCCCGGTCGCGCATGCCACGCAACGTGCCGCGATCGATCGTTTCCAGCATGGCGATGATGTCGGTTGCCATGACCGCTTCCTTCTGGACCGGCGGGCGGGCATGGCTGTTGCGAATGCCGGCCATGACAGTTGCAATATGCCGGTCCTTACGATCGAGGCTCAGGCCGCGTTGCGCGTAATTCCAGGATATCGATGAGAGGCGTCGTTCAATCGTAGAAACGGAATTTGGCTTGGCTCCACGCTCCACGGATCCCGAGGCGCAGGCGGTGATGTAGAGACCAACGGTTTGAGGATGCGGGGGGAGGGGGGAAAGATTGGAGCGTCGGCACCAGGCAGAGAAATGTTTCCAGTCTGATGCGTAAGCTTTGCGGGTGTTGACGGAACTGGCCGCCTCGACGTAGCCGCGCGCCCGATCGGTGAGATCCTGAAGGTGGCCCGGCAAGCCGAACCCCGGCTGCGGGGCAGGGGACGGGGCTACCTCCGCCAGATCCTCATCAGCAATGATCTTTCCCTCACTATTCATGCCGCTTCGATATCCGTCTGCTTAAAATCTTCCCCGATGAAGAGAAGGGCGTCGTCGGCCCGCTTTGCCAGCGCGTAGGAAAAGCAGTCCGCAAAATTCAGTCCGGCGCGATGTCTGCCCATGCCATAGGTGAGCCACGCTTGGGTGGCGAGATCGACCAACTCGGCATCGACCGGAATGATTTCCGCCGCGATCTTGGAAAGCCACAAGTCGATTTCGGCCAATGCATGCTCGCCACGACGGCTGACCATCACCATGCGAGCTTCGAACACGCATGTCGCCGGTACCAATCGGATCGGGTCGGCGACGATGGCTCTCTCAAGTCGTTCCGCCTGTGGCTCGTTGCGCAGGATCGTGACGATCGCCGATGTATCGATGACCATCAGTTCGGGATTCCGTGCTCATCGAACCCGACGATGTCCTCGTCGCTGCGCTTTTCCAACTCTGGAAGCTGTGCTCCTCTTTCTGATAGCGCGAAGTTCATCAAGCATGCGGTCCTTCGGGACGTCGGCATGCCCGAGTCGGTGAAGGCGCTCGGTCAGGGCCTGGTGGATTGCCGCCGTTTTGCTGATACCCTGGCGCCGAGCGAGCTCGTCGACGAGCGCTACAGTGGCTGGATTTTTGATGTTCAGCGACACCACAACCTCCAAAAATCTACCTTTTCGTCATTATCTACCAAAACTTAAGACGCGCGTCAACAATGTCCGATAATGCAAGATTATCGGACGTTTTAAATGACATACACGCTGTGCGGTTTATCGGGATATAGCTGGCATAAACTGCGCACATGAACTATGCTTCTGGGCATGGATTCGATCGCGACCCAGCACTCGCCCTCACCGGCCTGGTCATCCCGCCTGCCGGGCTGGGCGCTGTCACGCGGCCGCGCCCCGAGCGATGTCGACGCCGCCTTTGCCGCCGGTATCGCTCTGAAATCACTTGATGATCTGATCCGCGCCGACCCGCCATGGCTCGGCTGCTGGCGTGATCGTTTCGCCCTGAAATCGGCCACCGTGGCTGCTCGGATGTTCGGTCGGAGCGGGGAAGAAACTGCCATCCGGGACGCCGTCCTGCTGACCGGCTCCGGCGACGATCCCGGGCCCGCCGGCAAGCTGTTTTTGGCCACCCGAATGCTCGTGCGCCGAACCGGAACAATCACCACCCCCTTCGTCAGGGAACTGGCCACACTGCTGGGAATGAAATGGGACGATGGCCTTGCCTCAATCCCCGACATGGTCGATACCACGATTCAGTCTGGGCGCTTGGTACCCCTCGTGGTCGCCGAGTTGATATCGGCGATGACGGCCACTCGCCCGGACGCTGAGGTAATGGCGCTTGGGTTGGCCGAGACGGTGTTGGCGCAAAAGCTGAACTGGCCGAAGCCAGTGCCATTGCTGCTGCCCGAGCGGTATGGACCCGCCTTCCGCACCATCGGCGGCCGTGGTCGCGTCCGGCCGGGCGAACCGGCTTACCCAAAAGCAATCTGCCTGGCGCTGGTCGACGGTGTTGAGGCAGCGCTGCGCTCCGCCGTCGAAATCGATCGACGGGCCGAACGGCTATTGGCGGTGGCGCCGAAGGTGCGGACAAAAGGTGCCGCGCCGGTGATCCGCCGATTGCTGACCGAAGACGCCGTTCCGGCCTCCGCGCCCGGCTCAAAACTATCACGCTGGGCGGCCAACCGGCTGTTCGAACGGCTCGAAAGTTTCGAGGCGGTACGAGAACTTTCCGGCCGTTCCTCCTTCCGGATTTTTGGGTTGTGACGATGGCCGGATCCTCTGCAGCCAAACAATCCCGCAAGGACAGGACGAGCGTCGCAAGCGCACGCTTGTTTGATCGGGAGCTGGAAGATCTGCCGCAAGAACTGCGTTGGCAGGAATGGATGCTGCGGGTCGAGGCGGTGATTTTTGCCTCGGCCGAGCCGGTCAGCCGCGAGACGCTGGCGCGGGTGGTGGGAAAAGACTGCAGCATCGACCTGCTGATCGAAGACCTTCGGCAGGAACTCAGTTCCCGGCCCTACGAACTGGTGTCGGTTGCCGGCGGCTGGCAACATCGGACCCGGCCGCGGTTCGCCGAGACGATCTGCGCTTCCTCGGCGCCGACAAGGGGAGGGACGGCGGCGCTCTCCGAGTTCGAGGCGATGGTGTTGATGGCGGTGGGATATTTTCAGCCGGTCACCCGTGGCGAACTGTCGAAAATCTTTGGCAAGGAGGTCAGCCGCGACACAATCGGCAATTTGCGCGGCGCTGGCTTCATCGGCTCCGGGCCACGCAGTCCGACGCCGGGTGCGCCGTATACCTATGTGACAACGCCGCACTTCCTCTCGGCCTTTGGCATGGAAACGTTGCGCGACCTGCCGAACATCGAGGCGCTCGAGGATGCAGGTTTGTTGAGCCGACAGGCCGCTCAGAACGAGCAGCTTACCCCCGAGGAGGAGGCTGATGAGGAATAAAAGAAGCCCCTGCTGGGTCAGAGATCTCGATCATGCTCCATTTGGACCCTGTCGGTCCAGGTTATTAGCTCCACAAGGCGGACAACGGCGCAGCAGATAATCTATCGCCAAAGGGCACAACATCCTTGCTATCGTAGAGCACGACGCCATAGGCGAAGCGGTCCTTGCATGCGTCAGCCAGGGTCCGCAGTCCCGCAAAGTCGCTCGACCTTACCGTAGCGGATGCCTTGACCTCGATCCCTACGATCATGCCGTCATCGCGCTCCAGGACGATATCCACCTCGTGCATCTGCTGATCCCGAAAATGATAGGGTGTCACACGCAGGTCTGAAGCATCCATGAGCTTTAAGACTTCGGCGAACACAAAGCTTTCCAGAAGCGCGCCAAACGTTCCGCGATCCGCCTTTACCCGATCGAAGGTCAAGCCGCGCGCCGTAGCGAGAAGGCCGGAATCCAAAAAATGCAGCTTGGGCGTCTTGGCGATCCGCTTCAGTGCGTTCGTGTACCAAGGCTGCAATGTCGAGACGAGGAAGACCTGCTCCAGCAGCGCCACGTAGCGCTGCCCCGTCTTGTGGCTGACATTGATGCTCGAGCCGAACTGTGAGTAATTGACCAACTGCCCTGAATGCTCCGCCAGCAGGCGAACGAATTTCGGCAACTCGGTCAGTTTCTCGATCTCTGCGATGTCTCTGAGGTCGCGGGTCAGAACCGACGTCAGATAGGACCGCGCCCAATCCTGCCGTCGCCGTTCGCTCTCACGGCTGATGGCCTCGGGAAACCCGCCAGACAGCACGAACTGGATGAGATCGTCGCCAACGATCGCCTCTCCGTTTCCCTGATGTTTCCCCGCAAACAGACGTTCCAGAAACGTCGGCATCTGGCCATTTATTTCAGCGCGAGCCAGCGGCAGCATCCGAATGGTTTCCATCCGGCCCGCAAGGCTATCGGCGACTCGCGGCAAAGTGAGCACATTGGCTGAGCCGGTCAGGAGAAAGCGGCCGGGACGATAGTCCTCGTCCACTGTTTTCTTGATCGCGAGCAAAAGTTCAGGTGCGCGCTGGATTTCATCGATGATCGCGAGATCCAGGCCGCGAATGAAACCGGCGGGATCTGAACGCGCGGCTTCGAGCGCTGTCTGATCGTCGAGCGTGATGTACGTCCGCCCTATCTCCCCCATCTTTCTGGCGATGGTGGTCTTGCCCGCCCGGCGGGGTCCCACGATCAAGACGACCGGGGTATCTGAAAGGGCTTCTTCCACCCGATGCTCGATGAGACGCTTGTACATGGTCGTTCCGGGTCTTGGACGAATGGAACTATCAACTATGATAATTGGAAGTCAATAGCCCGCTGATTGGGAGCGCGTACTATCGTGAGGTGGGACGCCGTGGAGGTTATCACTTGATAACGATGGAGGCACCTCCAGGGGTAGCCGGCGCGCGAATATCCTATGGCCCAGATCAGATCGCATGGTTCGCGATCAAAGCACAACAGTGTAACGAAAATGATGCCGCTCAGAACGCGTCGATCATCAACGCGCTGGCGACCATGGCTCTTGGGGAAATACGGCTGAAGACGAGCCATTTGCTCGTCCGTCAGCCAAAACAAATTACTCATCAGTCAGGCTCCTAAACGCCCATCTGAATCACAGCCGTCAATTCAAATCAATGGGTCCTGAGCCTAGTCAAATGCTTGCCCCACGGGGCAGAAGGAAGACAGAGCGGATACGGAATTTTGAGATCGCCGACGCGGCACTGAAAAAAGCAGGGTCAAGAGACCTTGCACGATCCGAACGCAACGAAAAGCGTAACGAACAGAGGCGGGAAATGAAGGTCGAGCAGTACCATGGCAACGAAGACCTTCTCGCTTCAAATGGTGCGACGACCACCATTCCGCCGAACGCTCGCGTCAAGATCAACGGTGTGCCGCGTGGCTACGAAGTGCCATGCGCCCCCAGCCCCGAACAGCTTGTGTTGCGTCATGAGCGCGACAAAGAGTTACAGGCCGCTATGGCGGCAGTCATCGTGAAGGTGTTTGCCGACGACCCCGAAGCAAGGGACGTTATGGTGGCCATCATTAAACCGCCCGGCATTGCCGAGAAGAACAACATTGCGATCGCCCGAGCGACGAAATTGACCGTCGCACAGGTCGAGGCCGCAAAGGCCCGTATCAAATATCGCATCAGGAAATCGAAAAACCCGCTGGTCCACGAGATAAGACAGATGTTGAAAGGAGGCCAGAAATGACCCAGGCAAAAAGAATGGACACCTCGAAATACCTCCCCCTTTACCAGTTTTCGTGATTCAATCCGGCTTGTGTGATTTGGCAGGAGCGGATGATGCGCGGGCAGCCTGGGTTCTGGGATTTGGACGAACGTTACGAGCGGCTGAGTGCCGTCGGCGACCCTCTGGAGAAGCTGAACGCGATCATTCCCTGGCTTGTGTTCGAGAAGCCGCTGGCCAAGGCACTGAAGCGATCGGATGGGTCGAAGGGTGGCCGCCCGCCGTTTCCAGCCGTCATGATGTTCAAGGTTCTGCTGCTGCAGGCGCTGTATAATCTTTCCGATGACCAGGCCGAATTCGTGATCCAGGATCGGCTGTCGTTCATGCGGTTTCTGGGTCTCTCCCTGTCGCAGAAGGTGCCGGATGCCAAAACGATCTGGCTGTTCCGCGAAAGCCTCGTGCGTGCCGGTGCCATCGACAACCTGTTTGCCCGCTTCAACAAGCATCTCTCGAAGTCGGGCTATCTGGCCAAGGGCGGCCAGATCGTCGATGCCACGATCATCCAGGCACCAAAGCAGCACAACAGCCAGGATGAAAAGGAAGCAATCAAGGCAGGCGAGACCCCTGAAGCCTGGAAGGACAAGCCCGCCAAGCTTGCGCAGAAGGATCGCGATGCGCGCTGGACGGTGAAGTATTCCAAGGCCAAGCAACCGACGGAAACACCGACATCTGCCGCGACCAAGCAGCATGACATTGCCATTCCAATGTTTGGCTATAAGAACCATGCGGGCATCGACCGGGCGCATGGCTTTATCCGGGGATGGACGGTGACGAGTGCGGCCGCCCATGACGGCGCGCAACTCCGCAACGTCGTTGCCAAGGACAACACGGCCTCGACCGTCTGGGCAGACAGCGCCTACCGGTCGAAGACCAACGAGGAGTGGCTGGAAAAGAACGGCCTCAAGTCGGACATCCATCAGCGAAAGCCGAAGGGCAAGCCAATGCCGGAAGCGATGTCGAAAGCCAATGGGCGACGATCCAAGATCAGGTCCGCCGTCGAGCATGTCTTTGCCAGGCAGAAGGACAAGATGAAGCTATTCATCAGGACGATCGGTATCAACAGGGCCAAGGCGAAGATCGGCATGGCCAACATCGCCTACAACATGCTCCGATACGTGTACCATGAAGGAAAACGCGCCGCCGCATGATGCGCAGTGGCTCCGAAAGGAGCAGGAATGCCGAAATCCCCACGTTGAAAGGGCCGCCAAACTCAGCGGTGGGCCTCAAATCGTCCCGTCGGCGATAGAAAATGCGGTAAATCGAGGTGTCCAGCTTGCGGTGGGACTTGCGCCGAACACGCATTTCGTTATACTCGCCCAATCGGTGTTGTTTCGCGGCGCAGGATTTTCGGTCGTCTGGCCACAACTTCTGGCGCTGCTGACGATAGGAACGCTCCTGTTCCTGTTTTCCCTGAGGCGCTTCCGGCAATTCCTGCGGTAACGGACGGCGCTCCGGCCTTCATGCGCCCGATCATGGGCGCGTAGCGTCTCCGGAAGTCATTCTCGCCAGGCAATCAGGTTGGTTGAAGAGCGGAATCCAGAAATTGAGAAATCCATCATGCATTTCGAAGCGTTTTTCTCGTTCACGCTGGCGATCGTCATTCTGATCACCGGGAAATTCATGACGCTGCATTCCGCCACGCTCCGGAAATATGCCATTCCCGAGCCTGTCGTCGGCGGCATTCTTTGTGCGGCGATCGTCGCTCTGATCTATCCGCTTTCCGGCGTCAGGATTTCATTCGACCTGGAGGTGAAGGACTTCCTGCTTCTGCTTTTTTTCGCCGGGATCGGGCTGAAGGCCGACATCGTCACACTGCTCAAAGGCGGGCGCCCGCTGTTCGTTCTTCTCGCCCTTGCGATCGTTTTCATCTTCATCCAGAATTTCGCCGCGATCGGCATGGCCGTTCTTTTCGGCATGGAGGCGAAAGCGGGGCTGATGGCCGGGTCCATCTCGCTGACCGGCGGCGTGGGGACGACGCTCGCCTGGGCGCCGACATTCGTGGAGAGGCTCGGCATCGCAAACGCCCTGGAGCTTGGCGTCGCCGCGAACACCGTCGGCCTCGTCTCCGCATGTGTGATCGGCGGGCCGATGGCGGCGTTTCTCATGCGCAAGCACCGCATTGCGCCGGCCGGGGAAGGGCATCTCGACGTCGGCGTCGCCTATGACCGTCAACCAGCGTCCAAACTGGACTATTTCGCGGTGCTCTGGGCCATTCTCATCCTCAATGTCACGGTCATGCTGGGCATGGGCATCAACGAGGTGCTGAACAGAGGCAGTCTTACCCTGCCAGCCTTCGTGAGCTGCATTCTGGCGGGGATCGCAATGCGAAACCTGCTGCCCGGCGCCATCGGCGCGGGCATCCGCCGCATCTGGCCGAGCCTCGACGACGGTTTTTCCCTGCTTTCCGATCTTTCGCTCGGGCTGTTCCTCACCATGGCGCTCATGGGGCTGCAACTGTGGGACCTCAAGGGTATGCTCGGCTTCATCGCCTGCACGCTCGCCGTCCAGATCGCCCTGGCTGTCGTCTACGCGCTCTTCGTCGTTTTCAGGGCTATGGGGCGCGATTACGAGGCGGTCGTCATGTCCGCCGGCTTTGGCGGCATCGCGTTGGGTTCGACTGCCACGGCGATGGCAAACATGGCCGCCGTGGCCCAACGCCACGGTCCTGCTCACAGGGCTTTCATCATCGTGCCGCTGGTCTGCGGCTTTTTCATCGATATCGCCAACGCGCTGATTATCTCAATGTTCGTTGCGTGAATTCAGGGGCGATCTCACAAGGCGACCGTTGCACCCGGCCGGGCCTGCCGTTTTGGCAGCGCATCGACGCCGACCATTTCGGGCGGGTAGCGGCAGCCTCCTCAAAGTCTCGTTCGCCCGTAAAGGAACATGCGGACGCAGGAGGCGGCCCATGCCTCCAGTTCCACGGCTCCCATGGGCGGCCTCAACCCCAGCAGCATCTGCCTTTGCGGACCGATGATCATGCCCCTGAGCAGATCGGCGGCCAGCGCCGGCTCGGGGCAGGCGATCTTTCCGGCGGCGGCAAGCCGCCTTATGTGCGCTTCGAGCGTATCGGACACCTTAAGGGCCATTTCCCGATAGCTGGCCCCGACTTCCGGGAATTGATCCATTTCGGCCATGACCAGCCGGGCTGTCCTGGCCGCTTCCTCGCTAAGAAACAGCCGCGCATAACCCAGAACGATCTGCGCGAGCTGCTCCTCCACGCCCGATTGCGCCGTCCCGGCCGTATCCGGCGAAGCGAGGCTCGCCTCGATCCGGCTTTCGGCCGCCATGCGAAACAGCGCCGCCTTGTTTTCGACCAGCCTGTAAAGCGTGCGCGTGGAAATGCCCGCCCTGCGCGCCACCGCCTCCACGCTCGTCTGGGCGTATCCGGACGTCAGGAATTCGGTGATCGCCGCTTCGACGATCACGCCGGCCGTCTCCTCGGCGCTGCGAGCCGGCGGCCGACCCCGCCCACGGCGTTTCGCCTTGTTGTCGTCCACGATCTTGACTCCCGTCAGTTTTTGCGTCATCTGCTCTATTCGGAAATTTTCTATTTTCCAAATTATCGCAAGCAGGATTCGAGTCAAGATCGGGAACCGGAGCATGTCCGCACGCAAGGCCGTAGCAGTCGCCGCCATTCTGGCGGCAGGGGTGGGAGCTTATGTCGCCTGGTCGGTGGAGCGGCCGCGCACGCTGCTCGTGCAGGGGGAGGTGGAGGCGACGCGGATCGACCTGGCGACCAAGGTCGCGGGGCGGGTTTCCTCCGCGCCGGTCAGTTTCGGCGATCGCGTGACGGCCGGGCAACTGCTTGTCGAACTCGACAGCCCGCAGTTGAAGGCCGGTCTCGACACGGCCGAAGCCAGCCTCGCCGTCGCCCGCTCCAACCGCGAGCTGACCTTCTCGACGCGTCCCGAAACCATCGCCGCGCGCAGGGCGGAGCTTTCCAAGGCCGAGGCGGATGTCGTTCTGGCCCAACGCACCTACGACCGCCTGTCCGGCCTGCTCGACCGGTCGGTCACGTCGCAGCAGGCGGTCGACCAGGCCTCCAATAGCCTGGACGCGGCGTTGCGCGCACGCGAGGCGGCGGAAGCGAACCTGCAACTGGCGGAAAACGGCAACAGCGTGGAGCAGAAGGCGGTCGCGGTGGCGCAGGTCAGGCAGGCGGAGGCGTCCGTCGCCCAGACCACGGCCGATATCGCCGAACTGACGATCCGTTCCCCCATCGACGGACAGGTGACGGCGCGTATGGCCGAGCCGGGCAAGCTCTTCAGCGCCGGTGCGCCGGTGATATCCATTGTCGACGTCGACCGGGCCTGGTTCACCTTCAATGTGCGCGAAGACCTGCTCGACGGGCTTGAGATCGGGCGGACCCTTCAGGTCCGCGTTCCCGCCCTCGGGAACCGGCTGGTGGAGGCGAAGATCACCGCGATCAACGCGCTTGGAAGCTTCGCCAACTGGCGGGCGACGAAAGCGACCGGCGATTTCGACCTGCGGACCTTCGAACTGCGCGCCGAACCGGTGGCGGCGGAACGGAACCTGCGTCCGGGCATGAGCGCGCTGGTCGAATGGAGCGCATCCCACCGGCTGGAGCGGTGACCGTGTCCGCCGCTCATCTCCCGCCCGGCTTCCGGCGCATATTCCGCCGCGAGCTGCGCCAGATCGCCAAACGGCCGGCGCTGTTCTTCATGCTCGGGCCGTTTCCGCTTCTGCTGTTTCTCATCCTCGCGGCTATATTCCATGCCGGGCTGCCGACGGCCCTGCCGGTGGCGGTGATCGACGAGGACGGCACCGCCATGTCGAGGCAGATCGTGCGGATGATCGACGCGACCCCCGAAGTCGAGGTTGCGGGACGCCTGGTCAACCTGACCGAAGGCAGAGAGGCCGTTCTTGACGGCAGGATCTATGCAGCCGTCCTGATCCCCTCCGGTCTGGAGCGGGATCTGCTCCTGGGCCGCCGCCCGGAAGTCGTGGTTTTCTACAACAACCAGTTGATGACGCCCGGAGGCATCGCCGCACGCGCCATAAACGGGGCGCTGAATACCTTCTCCGCCGGTCTGGCCGTGGAAATGCGCATCGCCAGGGGCGCCACGCGGGAAGCCGCCATCGAGGCCGCCGCTCCGGTGCCGCTCCGGCAGAGCCCGCTTTTCAATCCCACCCTCGACTACGTGCAATTCCTGCTCGCGGCGATCATGCCGACGGTGCTGCAAATCTTCATATGCGCCGGCGCCGTCCTCTCCTTTTCCCGCGACCGGCATACGAAGGCCGGAATTGCCCGGGTCCTGCGACTGGGAAAAACGCCGCTGCGGGCGACGGCGGGCAAGCTTTTGCCCTACACCTTCACCTACGGCCTGACGCTGATTGCCGCCGACGCCATCATCTTCGGCTTCTTCGGCGCGCCTTTTCATGGCAGCATGCTGCTGCATGTCGTCTCGGGCTTCGCCTTCATCCTTGCCAGCCAGCTGCTCGGCGTCCTTCTGGCCCTGTCGCTGGCCGACACGGTCGCGGCGCTCGGCCTATGCGGTCTTTTGACCGGTCCGGCTTTCGGCTTCGCCGGCGTCAGTTTTCCCCGCATCGTCATGAACGGATTTTCCGTGGCATGGGGGGCGATCCTGCCGCTCACGCCCTATCTGCAACTGCGGACCGACCAGGCTCTCAGGGGGACGCCGGTGGAGATATCGCTGCCCACCCTCGGCTGGCTGCTGGCGCTGCTGGCGGTCTATGGCCTTTTGACGCTTCTCCAGTTCCGCAGAACGGCCCGGCCCGCCGTGCGGGTGAAAGCGGAACCGCCGGTGGGAGAGACGCCATGAGATCCTTGTTCGCAGGTATTCTCGCCGCATTGCGCCAAGTCGCCGCCGATCCAGGCGCCAAGTCCACGATGATCGCCGCCATCGTCATCTATTGCGTCCTCTATCCTCAGCCCTATCTCGGAGAAGTGGTGCGCGAGGTGCCCGTCGTCGCCGTCGATCAGGACGGGTCGACCGCCAGCCGGGAATTGCTGCGCCGTGTTGCCAGCAGCGATTCCGCCGAAATTGTATCGATCGTGGCCGACCTGCCGGCCGCCAAGCAACTGTTTTATGCCCGTCAGGCTTACGGGATCGTCGTGGTGCCGCCGCGTTTCGAGGAAGACCTGCTATCTGATCGGCGCTCTGCCATCGCAGGCTACGGCGATGCAAGCTACTTTCTGCTCTACAATGCCGCGATGGGCGCCATGGGCGATGCCGCGCGCAGTCTGGGGGCCGATATCCAGTTCCAGCGCCTGAACGCAGCCGGGCTTCCGGGTGAAGAAGCGGCCGCGCTTGTCGCCCCGATGACCATTGCCAGCACACCGCTGTTCAATCCGCAGGGCGGATATGCGAGTTTCGTCGTGCCCGCCGCCTTCGTTCTGATCCTGCAACAGACCCTGCTGATGGGCATCGGCATTCTACATTCGGGCCGGCAGCCGTCGCGCGCTCCGGCCGCGGTTGCGGCGGCGCTGGCCTATATCCTTCTCTATTGTTTCTGGATCGCGGTGACGCTCGTCTTCCTGCCCTATGTCCTTGGTATTCCGCGCATCGGCGGTATCGTTACGCTCTACCTCGTGGCCGTCCCCTTCCTTTTCGCCGTCACCGCCATGGGCTTCGCCATCGCCTGGTCGATCCCGTGGAAGGAGGGCGTCGTCTTCTTCCTCGTCGTGCTGGGCATGCCACTGTTCTTCCTGTCCGGCGTTTCCTGGCCTGTAGAACAGATTCCCTCCGTCTTGCGCGAGCTTTCCCTGCTGATCCCGTCGACCACGGCGATCACCGCTATCGTCCGCGTCAACCAGATGGGTGCGAATTTCCGCTCGGTCGCGAACGATGTCGCGGTCCAGATCGTTCTGGCCATCGGATATGCGCTGCTGGCCGTAACAATCCGATGGGCGCGCAGATAATTCAAGTATCATTTGATATTTGAATTTCGAGTGATATTTATAACGTCGTACCCTGAAACGGCGCTGCGGCGCGCGGAAACGGAAAGGACGATCATGAACGACAAGACCACCTCCCTGCCGAACGGGCAGAAGCCGGGGATAAAGATCGAAGCCAATGTGGGCGAAGCCTTCTGGCGGAAAGGCCCGCAGGACACGCTGCCGCCGCCCGACACGATGGGTCCCTACATGCGCAACCGCCCGCTGCCGGTCACGCCGGTCGAAGGGCGCAAGGCCTGGATCGTCGGCAGCGGCGTCGCCGGGCTCGCGGCGGCCTTCTACATGCTGCGCGACGGCCGCATGAAGGGCGAGGACATCACCATCCTCGACACGATGAATATCGAGGGCGGCTCGCTGGACGGCGCGGGCAACGCCGAGGACGGCTATATCATTCGCGGCGGCCGCGAGATGAACTGGAACTACGACAATTTCTGGGACGTCTTCCAGGACGTGCCGGCATTGGAACTGCCCGAGCCCTACAGCGTGCTCGACGAATACCGGCTGGTGAACGACAACGACCCGAACTGGTCGAAAGCGCGCCTGATGCACAAACAGGGCGAGATCCGCGACTTCTCGACCCTCGGGCTCAGCAGGGCGCATCAGTGGGAGATCGTCAAGCTGCTCCTGAAGCGCAAGGAGGACCTCGACGACATCACCATCGAGGACTATTTCAGCGAAAGCTTCCTGCAGACCAATTTCTGGTATCTGTGGCGGTCGATGTTCGCCTTCGAGAACTGGCAGAGCCTGCTCGAGGTGAAGCTCTACATGCACCGTTTCCTCGACGCCATCGACGGCCTGACGGACATGTCGGCGCTGGTCTTCCCGAAATACAACCAGTATGACAGTTTCGTCGTGCCGCTCATCCGCCTTTTGAAGGAAAAGGGCGTGAAGGTGCAGTTCGACACCCGCGCCTACGATCTCGACATGACCGAAGCGGAGGGCAAGCGGACGGTGACCGCCATCCGCTGCAAGGTCGATGGCCGGGACGAGGTGATCGATCTCGGCCCCGATGACGTGGTCTTCGCGCTGACCGGCTCGATGACCGAGGGCACCGCTTATGGCGACATGGACACCGCGCCCGTGCTTGAACGCGGCAAGGCGGAGCCGGGCGAGGACAGCGACTGGACGCTGTGGAAGAACCTGGCGAGGAAATCGCCGGTCTTCGGCAAGCCTGAAAAATTCTACGGCAATGTCGACGGCTCGATGTGGGAATCGGCGACGCTCACCTGCAAACCGTCGCCGCTCGTCGACAAGCTCAAGGAGCTTTCGGTCAACGATCCCTATTCGGGCAAAACGGTCACCGGCGGCATCATCACCTTCACCGATTCCAACTGGGTGCTGAGCGTCACCTGCAACCGCCAGCCGCATTTTCCGGACCAGCCGGGTGACGTGCTGGTGCTGTGGGTCTATGCGCTTTTGATGGACAAGGACGGCAATTACGTCAAGAAACCGATGCCTGCCTGCAACGGGCGCGAGGTTCTGACGGAGCTCTGCTATCACCTCGGCATCGTCGGGCAGATCGACGAGATCGCGGCCAACACCAAGGTGCGGCTGGCGCTGATGCCCTATATCACAGCGCAGTTCATGCCGCGCGCGGCGGGAGACAGGCCGCATGTCGTGCCGGAAGGCTGCACCAACCTGGCTTTGCTCGGCCAGTTCGTCGAAACCTCGAACGACATCATCTTCACGATGGAAAGTTCGGTCCGCACCGCGCGCATAGGCGTCTATACCCTGCTAGGTCTGCCCAAGCAGGTGGCCGACATCAGCCCGACGCAATACGACATCCGCAATATCCTGAAAGGAGCGCGGGCGCTCAACAGCAACGAACCCTTCCCCGGCGAGCGGCTCTTGCACCGGCTGCTCGACAAGACCTATTACGCCCATATCCTGCCGCCGTTGCCGGAGAAGGAGGAGACGACGCTGGAGCATGCCGAAAGCGAGTTGTCCAATCTTCTCGGCAAGGGCGGGCAGGCCGTGGCGACGGTGTTCGGCTGGCTTGAGCGGTTCCGCGAGACGGTGCGCGGAAAACGCGACTGAACGGCAACGGCACGCCGTCCCCGCAGGGGCGGCGTGCCGCAATCAGAAAAAGGCAAGGGTGCCATCATGCGCTTGACACGCAAGGAAGCTCAGGAACAGACACGCCGGCGCCTGATCGCCGCCGCGAACGCCTCGATCGCCTCGGAAGGGCTGGCCGCCGCCTCGATCCGGCATATCTGCGAGGCCGCGGGCCATACCCAGGGCGCATTCTATTCCAACTTCAGCACGAAGGAGGATCTGCTTCTGGAAATCATGCAGATGCATGTCCAGAGCGAGGTGGCCTTTCTGCGCGACATTCTTGCCGGGACCGACCGGGGCGATCTCGATGCCGCGATGACGCGGCTGGCGGCGAGGCTGGCCGAACTGGCGGCCGAGCCGCAATGGTCGCTTCTTTCGATCGAGTTGCAGCTTCATGCGCAGCGCGATGCCGCCTTCGCCAGCCGCTACAACGAATACAAGGCCGCCTGCCACGGCGAATTCACCCTGCTTTTGGAGGATCTGATCCGCCTTCATCGGTTGAAACCGGCGATGGAGCCGCGGCAGATCGCCATCGGGCTCTACGCATTGTGGGCGGGGCTGATCGTGCAGGGCAGCGTGCCGGATTCCCTGCCGCGCGACCGCATCCTGCTCGCCTTCTTCCGCGCCATCACCGGCTGCCCGGCCTGACGGGCGGCTGCCGCCGATATCCGCGCGCCGTCTGCCGGCCGCATCATCCGCAGGAGAAACGTCCATGACCATAGCCACTGTCACCGTGCTCGGAACCGGTATCCTCGGGGCGCAGATCGCGCTTCAGGCCGCCTGGCACGGATTTTCCGTCATCGCCTACGACATCGATGAGGCCGCGCTGGCAAAGGGGAGGGGGCTGGTTGACGCCTTCGCCCTGCGCTTGCTGGAAGATATTCCTGGCGCGGACGGGGCCTCGGCCGAGGCCGCGAAGGCGCGCATCGCCTGGACGGACGATCTTGAGGCCGCCGCCGGGGCCGCCGATCTGGTGATCGAAGCGATTCCCGAGAAGCTGGAGCTGAAGCGGCAGGTCTACGCCCGTCTCGGAGCCGCCGCTCCGCCGCGCACGATCTTCGTCACCAATTCCTCGACGCTCCTGCCCAGCGCCATGGCGGGATCGACCGGCCGCCCCGAGCGCTTCCTCGCGCTGCATTTCGCCAACGAGATATGGAAGCACAACGTGGCCGAGGTCATGGGCCATGCCGGGACCGATCCCGCCGTCTACGAACAGGTGGTCGCCTTCGCCCGCGCCATCGGCATGGTTCCGATCGAGATCCGCAAGGAGAAAGCGGGCTATGTGCTGAACTCGCTGCTGGTGCCGTTTCTGTCCGCCGCTTCCGGGCTTCTGGTCGACGGCATCGCCGATCCGCAGGCCATCGACAGGACATGGAAGATCGCCACCGGCGCGCCGAAAGGGCCGTTCGAGATCTACGACATCGTCGGTCTCGGTACCGCCTGGTATATCTCCTCGAACGGCGATCCGAAAGCGCAGGCCTTCGCCCGCTATCTGAAGGAAAACTATATCGACAAGGGAAAGATGGGCGTCGCCTCTGGAGAGGGGTTCTACGTCTACGGGAAATAACCTGCCGGAACGGGATGCCGGAGCAAGGCCCCCCCGCTCCTGCATCCGTATTCAACCGGCCCAGCCCTCGCTTCCGATCCAGCGCAGGGCCGTCAGGGAGGGCATGAACATGTATTCGCCTCCTCGCAGACGGTTGAAGGTTGTCACCCCGTCGATGCGGCGGCGCACCGGATCGGCCGGAATGGTGAACCTGCCCGGCTCCTCATGCAGACCGACAATCGGATCTGGCTCGGTGCCGAGGTCGATGAAGTTGCCGCGGTTGATCCACTCCTGTTGCAGGAACTCCACCGTGTCATAGGCCCGCGCGCTGATGAAGATGAAGAACAGGCCGCGTTCGTCCGGCCTGTCTTCCGCCGCCGTCACGTCCGGTGTCCATTTCGGACCGAAGGTCGAGGATCGCCGGATGATGCGGTGGATGTTCTCGTCTGTCAGGATGGTCAAGTCGCCGCCGCGCGGGTTCATGCGGCGCATATGACTGGAATGCGGACAAACGAACCCCCTTACGTCACCCTTGAAATCGAAATCGTTGTTGCGCTGCCGGTCCGCGCCAAGGTCCGGATCGTCCCTGGCCGGTGATAGTGGCAGCGGCGCGCCCGAACGCCAGCGGCCGAACATCTTGGCGGCCAAGGCATGCTGCGCCTCTGCGTCCCCCGTCTGTGCACGCAGAAACTCGTTGAAGGCGCCGACGCGGCTGTCATATTTGCGCAGCACGACGAAGGAGCCGTTTCGCCCCAGAGGATCGGGCGAAGGCATCGAGATGGGCTCGCCGGTCTCGCTGTTTTCGCCCAGAACGAATTCCCCGGCGGCGATGGCGCGCTCCTGCCCCGGCTGCGGATCGACACCGGCGCCCGCCACCGTCGGCTGCGAGATGGAATCGCGAAAGCCGAACGGGTTTTCGGCATCCTCGTCGGCGCCGAACTCATGCGTGCCCACGAGCGTGACGCCGGTCGAGGCGTCGAACTCGGCCATCGCCTTTTCCACGGCAACATCCAGCGCGGGCTTGTCTGCGGCATAGATCGTCAGCGCGATGTGGCAGGTGTCGTTCCTGTAGGCGTCCTCCCAGGTCTCGGGCGCGTTTTCGCCGAAATCATGAAGCTGGGTCGCGCGCCCCGCCATGCCCTGCCGGAAGGCTAGCGGGAAGGAGGCCAAAGAGTCCTCGGGCAGGCCGAGCGCCTTAAGCCCGGCATGGCTGATCGCGACGCCGGTCCAGGCGCTGAGATCGTCGGCCCAGTCGCTGGCCGAGGGAATATATTCAGCCAGCCGGGCGATCAGGTCGCGCCCGCCCTCCGCCTCGTCCACATGCAGCATCGCATGGATGCCCACATAGGGCTCGGGTCGCGAGCGCAGGATCAGGGCCTGGATATCGTCGAGCTGGAGCGTGACCCGGTCGCGACGGAAACGGTCTTTCAGGTGTTTGAAGAAGCTCATCAGTAATCGACCCCCTGCGGAACGGCGATGGCTTCGGACAGCTTCGCGAGCGCCTTGTGCGTCGTCGCGTCCATTTCGGCATTGGCCGACATGGCGTCGAGGAATTCCTCTACTGCCTTGTCCATCCGCTGGTAGCGGCGCACATCCACGACGCTCACCTGCGGATTGGCAACGAACCAGCCCGCCGCGTCGATCTGGTGTCCGGCGATGAAATCCTTCACCTTGGGTGAGGTGATGCCGGGCCAGCCTTCGACATTGGCGAAGAGCAGGTCCATCAGTTCCGGGATCTTGGTCGCGAAATCGTTGATATAGGTGTCCCAGTCGCCGTCATAGGCGGTGGCAAAGATGATACGCGTATCGTTGTCGAAAAAGACGAAGCGCATGTTGTGCAGGGTCGAGACCCTTTGTGCACCATCGAAATTTCCGTTCGTCAGGTTGAAGAGACGGCGCAGGCGATCGGCTCCGCCGGGCTTGAGATCGGCGATCGCCGTCAGTTCCGAAACATTGCCCGACTGCCGCCCGGCGCGCCCTGCGGATTTCGAGCTACCTTCGAACAGCGGATTGTGGTCGCGGATCAGACTGTTGATCTTGATCTGGGCCAGCGTCGGCGCGTCCGCCGCGATCTCCCTGGCGATGCGGCGGAACTCGGCGAGCCGGGACTCGTCGCCCAGACGCGGGTCTTTGGTATCGTTCGACATGAGTGGGGTCTCCTGCTTGGTCGAATGTGTCGGTCAGTCGGGAATATCGGCCAGTGCCGATGGCTCGGCGCGCGGCACGGCATTCAGCCGGTGTCGCTGCGCGGAAGAGGATTCATAGGCCGCCTTGCGCACGCGCATGATCGAGCCCAGCGGACGATGCGCAGCCACGCCGTTCCAGGGATTGAAGGCCAGATGGTCGTCGCCGTGGACTCGCCGGGCCGGCGACAGCACGTCCTGCGGCTCGAACTGCAGGGTCGCGATCGGTACATGCGGCGAGGCGTCGGGATCCCACAGGATGGCGGCGTCCTCGACCGGCATGTTTTCGGCATCGGTGCAAAGCTGGGCGCGCAGTTCGTAGCTCGCGCCGGCGCGTGCGAAATGCGCCGCCACCGCATCGGCCATCGCCGAGAAGCCGTCGCCGACCTCTTGCCCGGTCAGCACCGCGACCTCGCCCTGCGGCGCTAGCGACAGCTTGGCGATGTAGTCGCCGTAGCGGATCGCGGCCTGGGTGTGGAAGGTCTCGCCCAGCACATGCGCCCGGTCGCGGGCGAGGCCCTGGAGCGTTGCGCCGGGCGTCGCGCCCACGGCCTTGACGAGACCCCGCACTCCGCGTGCGGTGGCGGCCGTGGCTTTCTGCACCGCCTCGGGCGCTTGCGCCCTGCGTTCGAGAAGCGTGAGCATCTTTTTGTATTTCTGCACGGTTCCGAAGGCGAGGATGGGAAAGTTCACCATCAGAAAATCCTGATTGGCGCCGCCAAGCTCGGGCACGAGACGTTCGCCCTCAACACCGATGATCTTGATCGCGAAGCCGCGCGGTTCGGGAATGGAGTCACTATGGATATCGCCGGGCGCCGAGGACAGCCGTGCCACCACCTCGTATTCGCGCGGGGCGGCGAAAATCCCCTGTGCCAGTTCAGGTACCAGCCCGTCATGCACCGCCATCCGCCCCTTGAGGACCGCATGGCTCTTGGCGTGCGCGTCGCGATGGGCGTGCCGATGACGCTCGGCGTTGCGAGCCTGCGCCGCCGCCATATGGGAGACGATGTCACGGACGATGCGTTCTTCATCCGGCTGGAGCGTCTCGGTCGTTTCCGTATAGGGTATGAACAAATCTTGTGTCCCGCGTTCTTGCAACATGCAGGAGAAAGCCGGACATGTCCGAAGGCTTTCTCGCGCGCTTTGCGTCTTCGTGGCGTAAACGCACGGATCGATTTCAGGTTTCATGTGATATTCGAAATTTTTCCGCCAAAGCTGGAAAGTGAGTTCACCGTCGGAGAGCGGGAGCTCTTAAATCGGACAGTGGCGAGAGCGAGGATACAGCACCCGCCTGAGTGTGCCGGGCCCGCGAGGGAGGCATAGGCCGCAATTTGGGAATATGCCTTTACTGCGGCGATCCTGCCAGAGTTGCTGTAGTCGATATCAATGCGGAAGCCAAGTTCCGGCACTGTCTAAAAAAGCCCGAAGGTCTCGCTGGTGAAATGCCTTTGACATTCGTTGGAAATTTTCCCAGATTCCGCACCTCGTCTTTCTATTTCAGACTGGGAAGTGCCTGATGAAGTTCAGTTGTCGCAGGGCGTAAACAAGGGCATCGACATGAGCGAGGCTGTGAAGCCCGATCTTGCGGTCCTAACGGTTCAGCTTTGAGCGCCTATGTTAGAAACAATGCCGTGCCAGGCAGCGAGCTTGCCAATATGATTCGGACGACGAAGGCGGCTCCGTCGGAGGATGCAAAGCCTGAGGCGCCGCCGGAACCCGAGTACGTGCCAACCGTCTCCGTTAAGACAAGTCTGGAGTCGCGTGATCACATTGGCCTTCTCCAAGGCAGGCCCTGCAAGAGCCTGAAACGGCATCTGGCGATACGGGCTTACATCAGAGGAGTACCGCTTCCGGTTCAAGCGGCCGGGCGATTGTCCGATGGTAGCCCAGGATATTCCGAACAACGCCGGCAAGCGGCGAAGCGGCTCGGGCTCGGGAGGAAAAACGCGGACGGCCGATGTGTAGCAGAGTGCGGTTAATTCGAAATCTACGAGAAAGGTCGGCACCCCAGCCAGGTCGGCAGCTTCGGGAGCGATGCACATTCGGAGTGTTGGAAAAGGAAAGTGGGTGGTGAAGGAGAATGGGACCCCGCCGGCGGAATAGTCTGGAGTTTGGCAGAACGCGGTGGCTTTCACCAAAATAACGACAATGTGATGCGGGTATTCTTGTGGGTATTATGGACGACGGTGGATTTCTAGTGGATTGAAAAACAAGAGACTTTCGGGATAATATGGCAGCTGCCCCCGCAACCACCGACATTTGTAAATTCTCCCATTCGGGAAGCCGCTCGAGAAATTCCTCGCGGTAAATGTCGAGCATCATCTCCTTCTTCTCTTCACTGTCGATATCGCCGGCTTCCACGCGTTCCATGAAATCCTCGTGGACCTCCGACATAAAGCGGCTACTCATGTAGTCGAACACATCCATCTGGGTGAGGATTGCGGCGATCAAGCCATGAACCTGCAGGCTCGCCGGCTGATGGCCTGGTGTCTTACCGATGACAACCTTCTGAACGAGCTGGCGGACGATCGGCATCAGCGCGCGCTTTGCATCTTCATCCGTGCCCTTGCGCGCCATCCGCATGAACTGCCGCATCGCCATCTCTGTTTCCTGCGGATTATGGCGCCGACCCAATTGCTCGATCTTGGCAGTCATGTCCGGGCCGGTTTCCGTGAAACTGGCGATCTCCTTCTCCAGCGTCTGTCGCTCGACTTCGAGCCGGTCGAGCGTGTCGTCGAGTGCCGGCAGGCGAGGACGGCCCTCGGCCGCACGGTCACTGATCTGCTGGATGATGTTCTGCTGCTTGCCCTCGAGCTCCAAGAGCTTGCGCTTCATCTGATCGCGGTCGGCCAGCGGACGTTTGAGTTTTGCCGTCTCGTGGGCGATGATCTGTTCGGATAGCGTGTCGAAGATGCCTCCGGCAAAGAAGGCTGCGGGCAGGCAGTCCAACACGCGGCACTCCAGTTCCTGACGAATGATGGTCTTGCTGTTGCTGCAGCATGCGCCGCCAAGCTCGTCGATCGGCAGGCGTTTCTTGCGGTTGGTGCAGCTATAGCGATCCTTGCCGGAAATCGCGTAGGGGCCGCCGCACTCCTCGCATTCGAGGAGTTGGCTCAGAAGATACTCCGGCCGGTGCGTGGCATTGAGCCGGTTGCTCTGCCCGAAATCGAACAGTTCCCCGATCTCCTTCTGCCGGTCCTTGACGCGGCTCCACAGTTCGTCGGAGATGATACGCATCTGCGGCACCTCCGCCAGAACCCATTCGCTCGCATCATTGGCGCGGGCCGTACGCTTCTCCGTCTGAGGGTTTTTGCGGTACTGGCGGCGGTTCCACACCATGCGGCCGATATAGCTCTCGTTGTTGAGAATGCCGGTGCCACGGCCGACATGGCCACGAATTGCTGTATCGCGCCATTTGCGGCCCCGCGGACCAGTGACTTTCTCTTCGTTCAACAGGAGTGCGATGTCGCGCGGCGACATGCCGTCGGCATGTTGGTTTCCGCGCGAAACTGAGCCGGTTAGGCGCATAAGGGGGTGCGGACGAAAACTTGGACCACCAAGGAGGTAGTTCATGTATTCCTACGCAGACAGACTTCGAGCGGTTGAGCTCTATATCCGGCTTGGCAAGCGGCTTAACGCGACCATTCGCCAGCTGGGATATCCCACCAAGAATGCGCTGAGAGGCTGGTACCGCGAGTACCTACAGCATCTCGACCTGCGTACTCAGCCGGTAGCGCGAGCGCCAAAATATTCAGAGGCTCAGAGGCAGGCGGCACTTGAGCACTTTCGCACCCATGATCGTTGCATCTCTGCGACGATGAGGGCGCTCGGCTATCCCGGTCGAGGAACTCTAACCGCATGGGTTCGTGAGGCGTTTCCGGAGGCGCGGACATCGATGGTCGGTCGATCGTGGCACCCTGGCTATTCCGAAGAGGTCCGGCAAGCGGGGGTCATCGGATTATGCAGTGGAGATGAAAGCGCTCAACAGGTAGCTGACCGACTGGGCGTCTCAAGGCCGACATTGTACAGCTGGAAAGATCAGCTACTCGGTCACGAGGCTCCCTCATCCATGAAACGCCGCAAATCCAACCCCAAGCTGCCTGAACGTGAAGAGCTCGAGCGACAGCTTGAAGCCCTCCAGCGTGATGTCCGCCAGTTACAACTCGAGCATGATCTCCTGAAGAAGGCCAACGAACTCCTAAAAAAAGACCTGGGCGTCGATCTGCAGATCCTGAGTAATCGGGAGAAGACCCAACTGATTGACGCCCTTAAGGAAGTTTATCGCTTGCCAGAGCTGCTTGCCCAGCTTCGGATTGCCCGCAGCTCCTACTTCTACCATCGCGCCCGCATGTGCCTGGCAGACAAGTATGCCGCCGTCCGCCACAGCCTAGCTGAGATCTTTGAAACGAACCGTCGTTGCTACGGTTATCGACGACTGCAGGCGTCGCTGGCCAGACAAAGCGTGGTAATCTCGGAAAAGGTTGTCCAGCGATTGATGAAGCAGGAGCAATTGGTCGTTGCCAAGCCGCGTCGACGGCGGTTTGGATCCTATCTGGGAGAGATCAGTCCAGCGCCCGAGAACCTGATCAATCGCGACTTCCATGCAGAAGCGCCGAACGTGAAGTGGCTGACAGACATCACCGAGTTCCAGATCCCAGCAGGCAAGGTGTACCTTTCGCCCATCATCGACTGCTTTGACGGCATGGTCATCAGCTGGTCCATCGGAACCCAACCGGATGCAGGTCTCGTCAACACCATGCTGGATGCAGCCATCGAAACCGTCGCCAACGGCGAGGAACGGCCAATCATCCATTCTGATCGCGGAGCCCATTATCGATGGCCCGGCTGGTTAACCCGTATCAGCGAAGCAAGACTGGTTCGCTCGATGTCTCGAAAGGGTTGCTCGCAAGACAACGCCGCGTGCGAAGGGTTCTTCGGTCGGTTGAAAACCGAGCTCTTCTATCCACGAGACTGGAAGGTCATCACGATCGAGCAGTTCGTGGCAGAGGTGGACGCCTACATCCGATGGTACAATGAAACGCGCATCAAAATTTCACTGGGATCACTCAGCCCGGTCGAATATCGTAAGAGCCTCGGCCTGAGCATTTAAAACAGTCCAACTTTTTATCCGCACCCCCACCGGCTCAGTTCCGCGCGGAAACCAACAGGCGTTGATCAGATTTGGCCGGGGGCAGCCCTACGACAAAACTAAGTCTTGTCGAATAATATCGGCATGCATTGTCAAATTATCACGACGGTCTTGTCTCCAGCTTCGGAACCGCCTCGAGCAGCATCTTCGTATAGGCGTGCCGGGGCGTGGTGAAGACTTGCGTTGCAGTTCCTTGCTCGACGATCTCGCCATGACGCATCACCACGACGCGGTCGCACAGGTGATGCACGACCGAAAGGTCGTGGCTGATGAACAGTAGCGTGATGTTGAGATTGCGCCGCAGCTCCATCAAAAGGTTGATGACCTGCGCCTGGATCGAGACATCGAGCGAGGCGACCGGCTCGTCACAGATGATGACTTCCGGCTGCATAGCCAGCGCTCGCGCGATAGCGATGCGCTGGCGCTGGCCGCCCGAGAACTGGTGTGGATAGCGATCGGCCAGCGCCGGATCGAAGGCAACGGCACGCAGCCAACGATTGACATAGTCGCGAGCATTGGCGCGCGTGCAGAAACCATGAGCAATCGGCCCTTCGGCCACCGACTGGAAGATGGTGCGGCGCGGATCGAGCGAGGCGAAGGGATCCTGGAAAATCATTTGCACATGGGTGCCAAGCTTGCCCGTTGCCGAGCGCACCGGCTTGCCACCGACGCTGACCGTACCGGAGGTCGGCGGATAGATACCGCACAAGATGCGTCCAAGCGTCGATTTACCGGAACCGGATTCGCCGACGAGGCCGAGAATCTCCCCGCGAGCGATGGTCAGGTTCGCCGATATTACCGCATGAACAGGGCCGGGCTCTCGCAACAGGCCCCAGCGTATGCCGAGACCGCGCAGAAAACCGATGCGTCGGGCAAAAATCTTCTCGATCGCCTCCGCCTTTACGAAGGCTTCATCGGGCGCAGCGCCGAGCGCGGTGCCACCAAGCCCGCTCAGGTCCATGGGACCGGCCGCCTCGGTCGCGGCAGATGCCAGCGGCTTGCCGGGCATCGAACGAGAGGGTAGCGCATCCAGCAGCCCCTGCGTATAGGGATGCTGCGGATTGTGCAGCACCTGCCTCGCAGGGCCGCTCTCGACGATCTTGCCCCGCCGCATCACTGCGATGGTGTCGGCGATCGAGGAGACGGTGGCGAGGTCGTGGCTCACCCAGATCAACGAAGTCCCCATCTCCGCCACCAGCGCCTTCACCATGATCAGAATCTCGGCCTGCACCGAGACGTCGAGCGCGGTGGTCGGCTCATCGGCGATGACGAGCTGCGGCCGGTGCAGCAGGGCAATGGCGATGGCCACGCGCTGGCGCATGCCGCCGGAAAACTCGTGCGGATACTGGTCCACCTTGCTTTCGGGATCGACGATCTTGACCTTGGCCAGAGCCTCGACCGCACGACGGCGGACTTCGGCATCCGAAACCTGCTCATGCGCCCGGATCGCCATCCCAATCTGGTCGATGATGCGCACGACAGGGTTCAGCGTCATCATCGGATCCTGGAACACCATGGAGATGTCCTTGCCCCGGAGCTTGCGCAGTTCCTTGCCATCAAGCCCGACCAGCTCGCGCCCGTTGAAGCGGATGGAGCTGCCCTCCTGGATGCGGCCGGTCTCGTCCAGGAGACCGATGAGCGAGAAGCCGGTGATGGACTTGCCCGAGCCGCTCTCTCCGACCAACCCCATAACCTCGCCGCGCTTCAGCGTGAAGGAGATGTCGTCCACCGATTTGACGGTGCCCTTGTCGGTCTCGAAATAGGTCCGCAGGCTACGGACATCGAGAAGTTCGCTCATTTGCGCAGCCTCGGATTGAGCTGATCCCTGATCTGGTCGCCGACCAGATTGATCGCCATGATGAGGATGATGAGGGCGATGCCGGGATAGATCGCGATCCAGTAGCGCCCCGACATCAGATATTGGAAGCCGTTGGCGATCAGCATGCCGAGCGACGGTTCCGTCGGCGGCAGGCCGACGCCCAGGAAAGACAGGGTCGCTTCCAGCGAGATCGCCGAGGCGATCTGCACCGTGGCGACCACGATCAGCGGCGGCAGCGAATTGGGCAGGATATGCCGGCTGATGACGAACCAGCCGCTCATCGGCACCGAAAGGGCGGCCTGCACATAGTCCTTCTGCCGCTCGGCGGCAGCGGCGCCATGGGCGGTCCGCACGAAATAGGCGTATTGCGCGAAGACCAGCGCGAGGATGAGCTGCGATTTGCCCTGCCCGAGGATCGCGGCCACGACGAAGGCCAGCAGGATCGCTGGGAAGGAGAGCTGGATATCGACGATGCGCATGATCATCGTCTCCGTGCGCCCACCGACATAGGCGGCAAAGCAGCCCACCACCGCGCCGATCGAAAAGGCGATGGCGCCAGCGACCAATCCCATCTGCAGGGAAATTCGCAGGCCATAGACGATACCCGAAAGCAGGTCGCGCCCCTGGCTGTCGGTACCGAGCAGGTGCAAGATGCCTGTCGAGCCGACATAACCCGGGGGGCGGCGCGCATCGCGCAGCACCAGCGACTTCAGGTCATAGGGATCCTGCGGCACGAGAAACGGCGCGAAAACGGCCATGAGGATGATGGCGATCACGACGCCGAGAGCCACGACCGCGACCTTGTTGCGCCGGAAGGTGTGCCAGAATTCGGACAGCGGCGAGACGGATTTCACCGCGTGGGCTTCCATCGACATGTCAGCGCCTCCCCTGCCGCAGGCGCGGATCGAGCGCCGCATAGGCGAGATCCACGCAAAGATTGATGACCACGAACAGCGCCGAGACGAGCATCAGGTAGGCGACCATGACGGGCCGGTCGAGCGAGGTGATGGAATCGACGATCAGCTTGCCGAGCCCCGGCCAGGAGAAGATCGTTTCGGTGACCAGCGCAAAGGCGAGCGTCGAGCCCAGTTCCAGGCCGAACACTGTCACCAGCGGAATCGAGATCAGTTTGAGCACATGGCGGCGCAGGATCGTGCTTTCCGAGATGCCGGCCGCACGCGCAAACTTGATCGTGTCGGTGAGCATCACTTCGCGGGTGCCGGACGCGGCCAGCCGGCACATCATCGACAGCTTGAACAGCGAGAGGTTGATGGCCGGCAGAATGAGATGCGACCAGCCATTCAACGTCAGGAAGGAAAACGGGATGCCGAAAAGCTCCGTCGTCTGCCCGCGCCCGCCCGCCGGCAGCACGCCGAGTTGCACGGCGAAGACCATGATCAGCATCAGGCCGATCCAGAAGGTCGGCACCGAGAAGCCGAGGATCGACACGGCCATGATGGCCTTGGCGATGTAGCTGTCGGGCCTGTAACCGGCATAGATGCCGAGCGGAATGCCGACGAGGGAAGCGAACAATACCGCGATCAGCGTTAGTTCCAACGTTGCCGGCAGGCGCTGGGCGATCAGCGTGACGACCGGCATGTTGAAGACGAAGGAGCGCCCGAGGTCGCCGGTCAGCAAACGTTGGAGGAACTGGAAATACTGCTCCCACAGGGGAAGATCGAGTCCGTATTGCTGGATGACCTGCTGACGCATCTCCTGCGTCACGTCGGGCGAGATCAGCACGTCGACCGGATTGCCGATGACGTAGACGCCCGTGAAGACGAGCATGGACATGATCAGGAGCACGAAGAGTGCCTGTCCCAATCTGGGGTCAGAACAAGAGCAGTCCGAAATCGTACGCTAAGGACGAACGGAATGAGAACTTACGCGGCGTTCCTTAGCCTAGCCGGAAGGCGGAGCGATCGAAATCCGTTCGGCATCTGATGTTCGGCATCCCATGTGTAGATGCCGGTAAGGTTGATATGTTCCCAACTGAGCGGCGAGATGTGTTTCAATAGAGTATCAGAAATGTCTCGCCCCGCTCGTTTCAGCTGTGTGACCGCGCGATCAAGGTAAACCGTATTCCAGTGCACGATCGCACTGACGACGAGATTGAGCCCCGAGGCGCGGAAAGCTTGGCTTTCGAACGACCGGTCACGGATCTCGCCTCGCTCGTGGAAGAACACAGCGCGTTTCAGCTTATGGGCGGCCTCTCCCTTGTTGAGACCGGCTTGGCATCTCCGCCGCAATGCCGGGCTTGAGTACCATTCGATCATGAAGAGCGACCTTTCGATACGGCCGAGTTCGCGGAGCGCCCTTGCGAGATGGCTTTGCTTCGGAGATGCGGACAGCTTCTTCAGGATCGTAGACGGTACCACGGACCGCGTCGTGATCGACGCCGCGAGATGGAGCAGATGGTCCCAATGGTCGAGGATTAGGGCGGTGTTGATCGGCGCCCCGATATGGTTCGACAGGGTTGGATATGCATCGCTCTTCTCGAACGTGTGGAACTTCCGGTCTTTGAGATTGCGCAGTCGCGGTGAGAACCGCTTTCCGATCAAGGCGAACAGCCCGAAGATATGATCACTGGCACCGCCCGTGTCGGTAAAGTGTTCCTGAATGTCGAGCACCGTGTCCTGGTCGAAGAGCCCATCGAGCACATAGGCCGCCTCGCTTTCGGTCGGACTGATGGGCAAAATGCCGAAGTAGCCGTACTGATCTGATAGATGGCTATAGAATTTCGTCCCGGGTTCGCTGCCGTAGTGCAAATTGATGTCGCCGCGCTTTGCGGCTCGGTCGCTCGCACGAAAGAATTGGCCATCTGACGATGACGTTGTGCCATTGCCCCATAGGCGGGAATGCGGATGCTGGGTGTGGACATCGGTGATGCACGCTTGCGCCGCGCGGTAGGTCTCCGATCGGGCATGGAATGTGCGCATCCACCCAATCTGGTGAGCGCTGATCCCCTTGGATGCGCCCGCCATTCGCTTTGGGCCGAGGTTCGTCGCATCGGCCAGTACACCAGCGAGCATGGCAGAGACATTTTTCGGGATGTCGCCGGTGCGAACATGCGTGAAGTGATCCGCAAAGCCGGTCCATTCATGCACTTCCCTTAACAAGTCGGGAACCTCGACCAACGGATACATATCGCTGATCTCGGCATTCAGTTCCTCTGCTGCCACGGGGACTTCGCCGACGGTTGGTGTGACGATCAACGTTCCGGCCTCAAGACGAACTCCTTCGAGTTTTCCGGATCGTGCTCTGTGCGCAAGACGCTGCAGGTTGAACTCGAGCATCTGGCACGCTTCAGCAAGCCACTGCGCGCCGTCGCCTTGGACCCCCAAACCGAGACGATCTTCTTCCTTCATCGCGATGAATGTCGACCGCGGCATCAGATGCTCGTCAATCGGCCGGAAAGATCGGCTGCCGTCGACCCAAATGTCCGCAGATCTAAGCCGGTCTCGCAAAGCCGCTAGCGTGGCGATCTCGTAGAGACGGCGATCAGGTTTCCCTTGTTCGAAGATAAGCCGTCGATCAGTTTGGCTGAGATGGGTGAGCGGCACGCGATCAGGGAGTGTCCGCCGCTTCTCGGCATGAAGCCGTTTCAGCAGCGCAATTGCCGCCAGAAGCGGGTCGTGGCGATGCGCCGAGCGAAACGTGAAGGCCTGAAGAAATGCACCAATGTATTTGTGGACGGTCGCGTATTGTTCGGCTGCCACGGTCAACGGCGGAGCCTCGTTGTCGTCGACCATCGACTCAAGCTCAGGCTTCATCCGAAGCAACCGGTCCCAACCGACTTTCTGGTCGAGAACATCCAAAGCGTTCCGACCATAGTCGTTGGCGGACTGCAGTGCGGTGATCGTATCTAGAAACATGCGCAGCGCTTTGGCGGTATTCGCTCTGCAGTCCATCTGTCGCTGCTTCTTTCGATTGTTGGCTTGCGAGAACAATTTACCCATCAGCTTGATGAACATCGTCACCGCATCGTCCGTGAGCTTCTGGCAAAGCTTGATGACTTGGGCCACGATCAGAGCGCGGCGACGGCTGGCGTTGAAGTCGTTGGCAAGCCAGGCCGGCGTTGCGTTGCCCTCCCGGATCATCTGGTCCCACCGTCCGGATGACACGCGCGCCTGCAGTTCCGGATCGATCTCCAGCCGCCGCAGAAAGGCTATCCGCTCGGTCAGCCCGACGAGGTTCGACGCGGCCGGCGCTTCTGGTGCCGAACGCAGCCAATGAAAGCGGGTCTGGCCGATCGGCGGGTCAACCTCTAACAGTTTATCCAGTGATTGAAGCCTATCGAGTGGGATGTCTTCAATCAGGGTTCTTTCTGCTCGCCGCCGGGCTATGGCACGGCCGGCAAGGCCGATGCGTTCGATCGTGTCGATCGCCGGCAGAAGAGCGCCGCGTTCGCGAAACGCGGCGACAGTCGAACTGGCTATCGCAGCACCGTCGTCGGACATGGTCGCCGCTTGAATTGCCGCCAATAGCGCGGCGCGACGATCTTGCAGCGTCGCGCTTCTCGTATCCAGATACACCATTAGCCGCGCCATGTGATCCCGACGGGTTTCTTCACGACGTGCATAGAGGGCAAATTCGCCTGGAGCGGCGCCGATCTGATCAGCAACATACTTCAGCATGGCGCGAGGCGGAGTTTCTTCTGCTCCAAGCACTCGACCCGGGTATCGCATCAGACATAGCTGGATGGCAAAGCCTAGACGATTGTGATTACGTCTCCGCAGTTCAATCTCCAGGCGATCCGCCGATGACAACAAATAGTGGCGGATGAAGCTGTCCTCGTCGACTGGGATATCGAAAAGCTTCCGGCGATCTTGATCTTTGAGAAGTTTGCGCTTTGCCATGGCCCGACTCCATTAACGACCAACCTGTGTGAAGCGTTGTCGAGTCGGGCCGGACAGAGAAATCAAAATTGGCGCATGTCGGTGGCAATCCACAGAGATCGGATGTTGCACATCCGATCTACGGTATCGTTCCGGTTTCGTTCGACCTTAGCGTACGATTTCGGACTGCTCTTGTTCTGACCCCAGTTTTGCGAAACATCAAAGGCGACGAGCCTGAACTGGCATTGCTTCGCTGGGGAATGCCCACACCTCCAGAGAAGTTGAAATTTGACGTCGACATTAGCGTGACCAATATACGAAATCTCAAGTCAGGGCATTGGCCGTCATGGTTCGGCGTCGAGCATCGTTGCGTAGTACCAGCCACCTCATTCTCTGAGTACGGTAAAATCCGAGATACGAGAACAGGAAAGCTTCCCGCTCACTGGTCTGCTCTGAACGAGGAAAAACCCTTGTCCGCGTTTGCTGGAATTTGGACACGATGGAAGACAATCCGAAAACGGAAGGAAGGCCCTGTAGAGATCGATATCTTTGCGTTGCTTACGACCGAGGCAAATGGTGTTGTCTGGCCGGTTCATCCAAAGGTAATGCCCGTCATTCCCCGCACCACGGAAGAAATTGATACATGGCTACGTGCTCCGTGGAATGAAGCCAGGGAAATGCAAAAGCCCTGCCCGATGCCGATCTGGTCGACCTAACGACAAGCAATGACAACAAGGAAGTATAGGCGAGTTTATTCTGAGGAGGAAGGAATGTTTGGACCAAAACAACCCGGCGACTATCCAAGACGCGAAATCGACTGCCAAGAAGCGGTATCGCAAGGAATTGCGGAGCTGGTCAAGCGAGCTGTGGTATCCGGCGCCAGAGACGCGGAGGTCACTGCGGCCATAGCCCGCACTCAGGTGATCGGCGTGCCCGAACTCATCCAGGACGCTGTAGAAGCCGGATGGTCCGAAGAGGAAGCGGCAACCGCAATAAGGGTAGTTGCTGAAAACATGCACCGCGGCGTGACAGGAACAGACCCGGAGGAATAGCCCCGGAGCCCCATATTGGAACATTCCCCTGCTTCGCTGGTTCTGTCGCTCATTCCAGCAATGCCCATGCGCCTGTTAACGGCGTGGCTCGCTTCGGCAGGCGCATACCCCGTCAGCTAAACGGCTGGCGGGGCTCATTATTTTTGAGTCCGATTTAAAATTAATATTTAGTGATAATAATTAGATATCTAATATTTCTGAATAGAGTACGCTTGCCTTCTAAATATAAGGAGGCTGACATGCCGTTTTTCAACGAAGCGAGCCGAATATATATGCCTGCTGAAGTGGACTTCCTACGCAGCTGCTTCACCAACGCTGCTGTCTTATTGGAACAAAGTGACCGCAACTATTCGGGTAGTGAACTCGCATCCTGTATCCTAATGCTCTACGAACACGGACTTCGTGACATGTCTCGACTAAGTGAACTTGCTGCCAGATTGGCGCATCAGAGATATACTATTCGGCTCGACCTACGCGAAATGCGGACCAATTCCGACATAGCTGAAGGAACAAATAACCCAGTCGCGGGTTAATACCATCGCAATGACACCAATTGCCCCGCCTATTAAGCGGGGCTTTTTTTCGATATGCGCGCGGTGCCTTGGGGCGCAGCTCCCACAAGAATCAGGGACTTACCTTTCTAAGGAACAAAATTGATCAGAAATAGTTTTACCATCGCTTCCCCAAAGAGAGCGACCGCTGAGTTTGGGCACACCGAACTCACGCGCCCCGGATGGTTCGCAACGGCCATTCGGGGTTCGTCTCTGTGCGAGCAGGAGATATCGATGAGAGACAGAGCAAAGAAAACACCCCGAATTGTAAATCCTTGGTCAGATCCAGAGCTGGTGCGGGAGAAAGAAGCCGTTGATCCCTCTCCTGTCGAACCCAGCGATCATCAAGAAAAGCCTACCCATGAGCAGACAAACTCGCCCGGCCATCCTAATATCAGACTTCCAAAAGAACCCTATCCGGATCGGTCGAATGACTAGTATTTACTTTTTTGCCCATTTGGATAAATTTTCACTGCCCTTGGGAGAGAGGGCTCAGTAGCCTTAACCCCGCGCGGTTTTCGCTGCGGGGTTCTTTTTTAGGCCGCCCGCCTTTTCTCCAAAGCCCTAAGTATCTGTGCGACGTATATGATCTTGTTCAAATCATAGATTCGACTGGCCGTGACTTTTCGCCGAACCGATAACAAGCCTTAAATATTCCGAGCGCGAAGGAGATGCCTTTATGCTCGATCAGGTCGTTGAGTTCTTTCGCACCATCTAGCAACTGGTAATAGCTCTTGCTACCGCCGCGGAGGTCTCGGGCGTCGACGTAAAGGTCGGGATAAATAGGCGCGTTGGGACTCCCAAATGTCAATCGCAGATATCTCATCAAACGATTCTGTCGGATTAGAAACCGTGGCTATCCGGCCGAGGAACCTAAATTCCGAAACTGCGTTATTCGAAGAGGCAGAGACCCAGTTTCCTGCCTGTCTTATCAGCCAAAACCATCTTACTACCGGAATTTTACCGGCGATTTGACGTAAAAAATTCATAAGAGGAGATGAACTATGGCCAAGGAAAAAAATCTCGAAGACTTGTTCCACGATACTCTCAAGGACATCTACTACGCTGAACGTAAAATTCTCAAAGCCCTGCCAAAAATGAAGCGTGCGGCACAGTCAGAAGATTTGAAAGCGGCTTTCGAAAAGCACCGTGAACAGACTGAAGGCCACGTTGAACGGCTCGTCCAAGTGTTTGAAATCATGGGCAAAACGGCAAGAGGCAAGACTTGCGATGCGATCGAGGGAATTATCGCCGAAGGCGAAGAGATCATGGAGGAATTCAAGGATACCGCGGCGCTTGACGCCGGCCTGATTTCGTCTGCACAGGCGGTCGAACATTACGAAATCACACGTTATGGGACATTGAAGCGGTGGGCGACGGAGCTTGGCATGACCGATGCTGCAAAACTACTCGATCAGACGCTGCAGGAGGAATCCAAGACGGACAGTGATCTGACGAAACTTGCGGATGCGTCAGCTAACCAACGCGCCAAAGCAGCGTGATCATCAGCTAAGGGTGCCGAGTGGCACCCTTTTCATTTGAACATAGATCGCGAAAGAATTGGAGCCAGCCATGTCAGCCAGCAACAAGGCCACAAATGGACGGAAGTCGCTCAAGCTTCATGATCAGAAGCTCGACGCAGGTCAAGGCGGAGACCTTCATCAACTCGCCGACGACAAGACCCAAATCATGACGACCGCCCAAGGGGGGCCAGTATCGGATGACCTCAATACGCTCAAGGTCGGCGATCGAGGTCCTACGCTGATTGAGGATTTTCATTTTCGGGAAAAGATCTTTCACTTCGACCACGAGCGTATTCCTGAACGCGTTGTCCATGCCCGAGGCTATGGCGCGCATGGCTATTTCGAGACGACGAAGTCGCTTGAGGAATATACGCGGGCCGACATTTTTCAACGGGTTGGCGAAAAAATGCCAGTTTTCGTCCGGTTTTCCACCGTCGCAGGATCGAAAGGGTCGTTCGATCTTGCTCGCGATGTGCGCGGCTTCGCCGTTAAGATTTACACCAAGGAAGGCAACTGGGATCTCGTAGGCAATAATATTCCTGTCTTCTTCATCCAGGATGCCATTCGATTTCCCGATATGGTTCATGCCGTCAAGGAGGAACCGGACCGGGCTTTTCCTCAGGCGCAATCTGCACACGATAATTTCTGGGATTTCATCGGTCTGACACCGGAATCCATGCACATGATCATGTGGGTCATGTCGGATCGTGCAATTCCGCGCTCCTTCCGCTTCATGGAGGGGTTTGGGGTTCATACCTTTCGCTTCGTGAATGCCAAGGACAAGTCGACTTTCGTCAAATTCATCTGGAAGCCAAAACTTGGTCTCCAATCCGTTGTCTGGAACGAGGCGGTGAAAATCAACGGTGCGGATCCGGACTTTCACAGGCGCGATCTGTGGACTGCGATACAAGCTGGCGACTTCCCTGAATGGGAACTGTGCGTCCAGCTCTTCGATCAGGACTTCGCCGACAGCTTCGATTTCGATGTGCTCGATCCGACAAAGCTCATTCCCGAAGAAATTATTAAGCCTATCCCAGTCGGGCGGCTGGTACTTGATCGTATGCCAGACAACTTTTTTGCCGAAACGGAACAGGTTGCGTTCATGACGCAGAACGTCCCTCCCGGCATCGATTTCTCCAACGACCCATTGCTGCAGGGACGGAATTTTTCTTACCTCGACACGCAGTTGAAGAGACTTGGTAGTCCTAACTTTACCCATATTCCGATAAACGCGCCTAAATGTCCGTTCCATCATTTCCAGCAGGACGGCCATATGGCGATGCGCAATCCTGTCGGACGCGCAAACTACCAGCCTAATTCATGGGGCGAAGGCTCGAGGCCTGACCCAAATCGTGGGTTCCGGTCGTTTGCCGCGCAGGAAGACGGACAGAAAGTTCGCCTCCGACCGGAGAGCTTCGCCGACCATTACAGCCAGGCGCGTCAGTTTTATTCGAGCCAGACCGCGACGGAACAGAAGCATATTGCGATGGCACTGACCTTCGAGCTATCGAAGGTGGAAACACCTGTGATCCGCGAGCGTATTGTGTCACATTTGCTGAACATCGATGCCAACCTCGCGGAAACGGTCGCCGGTAAGCTCGGCATCCGCAAGATGCCTAAGGCCGCGGATGCGATGGTGCCCGTGCGTGACGATCTTGCTCCGTCTCCTGCACTTAGCATTATTGAGAACGGACCCGGCAGCTTCAAGGGCAGAAAGATCGGAGTGCTCGTTGCCAATGGCACGGATGCGCAGGTACTCAAGGGTATCCGGCACGCCGCCGATGAGGAAGGTGCCATGGTGGAGTTGGTCGCACCAACGGTCGGAGGGTTCGAAGCTTCCGGCGGCGAATGGATGGAGGCCGACCATATGATTGACGGCGGTCCATCCGTATTGTTCGATGCTGTAGCCCTTGTGTTGTGTGAAGAATCGGCCAACCAGCTCATCGGCGAGTCCACAGCGCGGGACTTTGTTGCCGATGCGTTCGCGCACTGCAAGTTCATTGGCTTTACCGCAGGCGCAATGCCGTTGCTTGCCAAGGCCGGTATCGAACCCGAAATGGACGAAGGACTTATTCCGCTCGACAATGCACAGGCAGCCAAGGAGTTTGTTGCATCTTGCCGCAAGCTCCGGCTATGGGCGAGGGAAGATGTGGTCAAACTTTGATTTTACGGTCGCCGCTGATGTGAAGAGATGTTTCGAAACTAAATACAAAACGGTCCGATCTGAGCCGGACAACTTTGAATCTTAAAATCGGATCGGGCGGCTGGAAGTCGCTCGATCCCTTACAACATCATTCTATTTTTCTTGAATTTGGTCGAGAAAGATCGATCCTAGATGGTCCGAGCGTAACCGCCCGATTGTTACCGTGGTGAATATGTCTTGAGGCGGGCGACGATCTCTTCGTCATCGACAAAGCATTCGAGGAATTCTTGCCATTTTGGACTGATTTACGGGCGTCAGCCAGCATCTGTCTTAGCTCATCAATGCCGTCGTCCGTCAGGGCGCTTGTAGACTGGTCGTCTCCGGTCACGACACTGATGATATTGCCATAGGTCAAGTTGTCATCATTGTAGATGATCGCCTGAAGAAGATCGACATCCTCTTCGAGCATTTCGGCGACATAGTCGAGCGTGTAAACAAATCTGACCGTGGTCATCAGGCTGCCTTTGCATGTTCAGCTGCGAGGGGCTTCCAATTCCACGGGAGCAACTCATCGAGCCGATTGATCTTGTGGTCGTGAATGCGGTCGAGCACATCGGCCAGATAAGCTTGCGGGTTGATGCCGTTCATCTTCGCTGTTTCAATGATCGTCATGGCGCGTGCCAAGGTTTCCGCGCCGGTGTCAGCGCCTGCGAACAACCAATTCCGGCGTCCTACTCCTATCGGTCTGAGGGCTCGTTCCGCAGCGTTGTTGTCCATGGCCACGCGTCCGTCCTCCAGGAACAGGCAGAGTGACGGCCATCTGCTCAGCCCATAGCGCAAAGCTTTCGCAAGTTCGCTTTTTCCCGGAATGCGAAGCAACTGCTTTTCTGCCCATGCGTGCAGTTCATCGATCTTTGGCTTGCTGTGCTTTTGACGCGTGGCGAGCCGTACATCGGCGGGCCGGCCTACAATATCCCGTTCGATATCATACAGCGCACCGATCCGATCGAGAGCCTCGCGCGCAATCCCGGATTTGTTCGCGGTCCAGATGTCATGAAAGTCACGCCGCCAATGCGCCCAGCATGAAGCTTCCCAGAACCGACGCTTTCCGTCCGATCCCGGCTCATATAGCTTCGTATAGCCTTTGTAGCCATCGGCCTGAAGAATGCCACTCGCCTTTTCGAGATGGCGATGAACGTGCTCTTCCTTCCAGTCGGGCGCGAAGTAATAAACCGCACCTGGTGGCGCACTACCTGCCCATGGACGCTGATCGCGGACATATGTCCAGATCCTGCCCTTCTTCACACCTTTGCCCAATCCCTTGTCGCGCAATGAGCGATCCAGCACCCGGATCGGCGTATCGTCAGCATGGAGGAGATCGCTTTTCATGATCTCAATCTCAATGCGCTCGATCAGCGGACGGAGCACCTGCATGGCACGACCGCACCAATCCACCAGTGTGCTGTCAGGTATATCGGCCCCCATCCGCGCGAATATCTCGTTGAGGCGATAGAGCGGCAGATGATCATCGAATTTGGAGACCAGAATATAGGCCAGAAGCCCGGCACCAGCCATACTGCCCGGTATCGGGCGGCTGGGAGCAGGAACCTGCACCATCTTCTCACAGCAACGGCATGACTTCTTTGGCCTGGCGATCTCGATGACCTTCATCGTCGCTGCGATCATGTCGAGGATTTCGCTGACATCCTCTCCAACAAAACGCAACTCGCCTCCGCACGCAGGACAGCAATGACCGGGATCCAGTTCACGACGTTCGCGAACAGCATTTTCCGACACACGTGGACGCCGACGTGATGACTTGGGCTTTAAAGTCTCCTCCGGACCGCAAGCCGTATCGTTTTCAAGCTCTTCGACGGGCCCGGCCTCATGCTCGGCGCTGGCAATCAACAGATCCTCCAGCGCCAGTTCCAGTTGCGCAATTTCCCGCTCGATTTTTTCAGAAGACTTGCCGAAGACCTGTTTCTTCAATCGCGCAATGCGTAGCCTCAGACCCTGGATCAGGTGATCGTGTGCTTTCAACGCCGCCGACATCTTCGCATTCTCCGCCTGCAAGGCGGTGATTATTGCCTTCAGAAAGGCTGGATCATCAGGAAAAATTGAGCTCGCATTCGACATGATCCTGACTAGCATAAGTCAGGACAGAACGCCATAAAAACAAGTAGTTTCAGTAAGATAAAATCAACCGACGCGGGCGGGCGGAGCACCCCAGTCCGGACGTCTCCAATCTATTCCTTCCCATAGCATCGCCAGCTGCGCTGCTGTCAGTCGAGCCGTCCCATCGGCCGCTGAAGGCCAGGGGAAACGCCCTTTCTGCAGGATTTTATAGTAAAGGCAAAATCCCTGGCCATCAAAATACAACAGCTTCACCCGATCACCACGCCGCCCGCGAAAGGCGAAGACAGCTCCACCTGTCGGCTTCTGGCGCAAGACATCCTGCGCCAACATCGAAAGGCCCTCAATACCTTTCCTCATATCTGTCACGCCGCAGGCAAGGTAAACCCGAACGCCAGTGCCCGGTCCAATCATGCCTGTTCCACCGTCCGGATGAGCCGTGCCAGCACCGTATCCTCCAGCGTGCTCGTGAAACGAAGGCTGCGACCGCAGCGCAAGTGCAATTCAATCATTGAGGACGAAGCATCAGCGTCATCGCTAACCCCAGAAGGGATCTGCTCACTACCCATATCAACAGGAAGAAATACGGCTTCCCGCGAAGAGAGCAGAAGACCCTTCTTCTTCAGTTCCCGTCGCCATGTGTAAATCTGCTGACGGGTCACATCGTACCGCTGAGCCACATCCGTGACCGTCGCACCGCCGATCCCAATCGACATGACGATATCCAGTTTCTTCTGATCGCCCCAGCGACGACGCCGTTCCGCGCCAAGAACCTCAACTCGCATCCAATCCTCGCATAAGACACGTCGCTAACGACGTCGTTAAACACGTGTCTTATGCCACGAGGCCTTGGTTCAAAAGGCGGCAGCAATCGGGACGTTACGTCCGAGCCATTTCCTCGGTCAATAGACCGTCCTGCATCTAAATCGATTTAAGGCGATTTTCGACCACGTTGTCTCTCCGACAATGGTTCGGCCTACACAGCAAGGAACACGAGGCTGTTCGCTCAGGCGATCAATTTGACGCCCTGCTTACGCCAGTGGCTAGCCCGCACTCGAACGGCATGTCAGAAGCCTTCGTTAAAACCCCGAAGCGGGATTATATCCACATATCAGCTCTACCGGACGCCGAAACTGCGCTCCGCGCTCATCCACGGATGGATCGAAGATTACAACCAAATACATTCTCATTTTGCGCTCGAGATAGCTTCCCCTCGGCAGTTCATCAGGGTTAAATCAAACTAGCCGACTTGTCCGGTGAAATGGGGAGAACTCCACTCTTGATCAGTGCAACCGCTCATGCCAGATGGCTTTTCATGCTTGACGCCATGTTTAGCTTAACTTCTCCGCGAAGTCGAACTTCGAACATTGCTGAAGAACCTTTTTTCACGCAAAGCGTTATATCGCTGGAGGTGCACAATGGTTTGGTTTTATTGGTTCTACGGCACGATGGTTTTCACAATGACTGGCCTTATCGGATTTACCATTTGGAATGAAATGGACGGTGACTGATCTGCTCGCTGCGGCATTTCACCTGTTGCTCGGGCAACCTTAGATACTTGGCTGCATTCCAGATGAGCTCGTTTGCATACGGGCATTGGCCGGGGGAATAGTCGGGACATTTATCTGAACACGGGTTCAAGCTGCGAACAGCGGTCAAAACGCCGCAAGCAAGTCGAACCCAAGGCCCATTAAGTCCACTAGTGCACGGACGCGGTACCCGATATAAGCTATTTTTTGGCGTAGTGCCTAGGGACAAGAATCATGTTTGCTGATGATAAAGAAGTGATTTCGTGCGATGTATAGTTAATTGGCTCGATAGGGGCCGTGCGCCTTCCACTCCTTCTTTTTCTCTTGCAGTGAGCCAGTTATGAATTCCACCCAACGCAGGCCTTTCATGGGCATGTTTGGTTTTGCGCCAGGCATACTGATTGGTTTGATTGCTGCCGTTCTTTTTTTCGTCGGAAGTGGTTTGGTCGCCTATCTGAACACGCAAAGTATACGTGTTGCCAATCAGAAAATTGTTGAAACACATCGCGCGATTGTCTCCCTTAAAAACCTGCTTTTACAACTTCAGGACGCAGAAACGGGCCAGCGAGGTTACCTTCTGACGGGCGAAGACGGTTATCTCGGTCCTTACCTGAATGCGCGCGGCGCGATTGCGATTGAATTTGAAAAAGTTGCTGAAAGGACGCGTGACAATGTCGGCCAGAGGGACCGGCTAGGCTTTCTGAAGCAGCGCATCGCGGCAAAGCTCGATGAAATGGCCCAAACGATCGATCTGCGAAAAACACAGGGATTGAGCGCAGCGCTCGACCTCGTCCGTTCTGATCGTGGTAAAGTCGAGATGGATGCTATCCGGGGCCTGGTTGACGCTATGTCCCAGACTGAAAACGAGGTTCGAACCAGTCGCCTTGCAGAGATGGACAGCGCACAGCAGCAGGCATTGATTAGTACTGTGCTAACTGCCGCTCTTGGAATTCTGCTAACGGTGGTGATCGGTTATCTTCTGGGCAAGGCTGCAATCAGCCGTTCGCGCGAAGAATGGTTGCAAACAGGAAAAATCGGCCTGGGATCCGCCATGATGGGAGACCAGCGGATTGATGAGCTCGGCGAAAATATTCTGGACTACCTCGTCGCATACACCGGTGCCGTGGCGGGAGCCTTCTTTAGTGGAGTGCGCGGTCACTACCGACGTACGGCTGTCTATGGAATCCCGGACATCAAATCCGTTCCCCTAGAGTTTGTCGGTCGCGAAGGCCTGCTCGGGCAAGCGTCGACGCAGGGAAGCCTGATCGTTCTCGATGACGTGCCTGATGGCTATCTCTCTTTCGGTTCCGCTTTAGGTCAGGACAAGCCGAAATATCTCGTCATCTTGCCCGCTGTGGTTGAAGGCTCAACCAATGCCGTGCTGGAAATGGGTTTTCTCAAGCCCGTGGATGAGAAGGTTCTCTCGCTTTTAAAGCAAGCTTCCGAAGCAATAGGACTGAGTGTGCAAGCTGCATCCTATCGGGGCGAATTGCAGAACCTTCTGGAGGAAACCCAGCAACAGTCGGAAGAGCTGCAAGCGCAGGGCGAGGAATTGCGCGTCAACAATGAGGAACTTGAAGAGCAAAGTCGTGTTCTCAAGGAATCGCAGTTGCGGCTCGAGCTACAGGCGGCAGAGCTCGAGCAGACAAACACTCAGCTTGAAGAGCAGGCAAATCAGCTCGAAATTCAGCGATCCGATCTTGAGAGGGCAAATGCATCGGTTCAGCTGAAAGCCGCTGAGCTTGAGCGTTCAAGCCAGTATAAGTCTGACTTCCTCGCAAATATGTCGCACGAACTACGTACGCCGCTTAACTCTTCGCTCATTCTGGCGAAGTTGCTGGCCGATAATCCGCATGAAAACCTGACGGACGAACAGGTCAAGTACGCACGGACAATCCAGTCGTCAGGGAATGACCTGCTCAATCTAATCAACGATATTCTCGATCTTTCAAAAATTGAAGCCGGACATGTTGAGATACAGCCTGAGGAGGCATCGGTCGTCCGTCTGACAAACGGACTGCGGCAAATGTTCGAGCCTGTCGCAAGCGAAAAACAGCTTGAATTCATCATCTCGCTCGACGAGCATCTGCCCAAAACGTTCGAGACCGATCCGCGACGACTCGAGCAAATCCTCAAAAATCTGATCTCCAATGCAATCAAATTCACCGAAAAGGGTAAAGTGGAGCTATCGGTCCGGCCGCAAGGCTCCGACAAGATTGTGTTTTCGGTTGCCGACAGTGGTATCGGTATTGCCGAAGATCAGCTCAACAGCATTTTTGAGGCGTTTCATCAGGCTGATAGCACGATTAGCCGGAGATTTGGCGGCACCGGTCTGGGCCTTTCGATTTCGCGGCAGCTTGTGCGCCTTCTTGCAGGAACTATCGCAGTCGAGAGCAAGCCCGGACAGGGCAGCCGCTTTTCGGTTACGTTGCCCTTAAGGCAAATGTCTGCCAGAGACGTTTCTCCAACCACTTCGTCCTTTTTGCCGACGAGAAGCCCTGGTGAGATGCCTGGGGCGGTGTCAGAGGCGGCACTTGCGCGCCAGCTTTCAGATGATCGCGAGGAGATTGGGGGAGACAAGCGGGTACTCCTCGTCATTGAAGACGATGAGACATTTGCAGAGATTGTCCGCGATCTCTCCCGGGAAATGGGTTTTCATTGTGTTGTCGCGCGCACCGCAGAGGAGGCTGTCAAAACCGCGCGTGAATTTTCGCCAAACGCGATCGTACTCGATGTTGGACTGCCCGATCAGTCGGGACTTTCGGTATTGGACGGCTTGAAAAATGACGTTCGCACCCGGCATATCCCGGTCCACGTCATTTCTGCAGGCGATCATACACGGACCGCGATCTCGCTGGGCGCTGTCGGTTATCTCCGCAAGCCCGTCAGCCGCGAACAAATTGTCGATGTTCTGGCCAGACTTGAGAAAAAGCTGTCCCGGCGTGCGAACCGCGTCCTGATTGTGGAAGATGACAAGAACCATCGAGAGGCGGTTGCCAATCTGCTTGGCTCCGGGGACGTCGAGACCTTTACGGCAGCGAGCGCTGCGGAATGTCTGAACCTCCTTCGCGAGCAGACCTTTGATTGCATGGTTCTCGACCTTTCGCTGCCTGACACTTCCGGCTTTGCGTTGCTCGAAACTCTCAGCCAGGAAAACATTTACTCGTTCCCGCCGGTTATTGTTTATACCGGCCGGGAGCTTTCAGCGGAAAATGAGCAAAAGCTGCGCCGTTACTCCAAGTCCATCATCATCAAAGGCGCAAAATCGCCCGAGCGCCTTCTCGATGAAGTCAGTCTTTTTCTGCATCAGGTCATTTCAGAACTGCCGCCCGAGCAGCAAAAAATGATCCAGAAAGCCCGCCATCGCGATGCGCTTCTTGAAGGTCGCAGAATTCTTGTTGTTGAAGATGATATCCGCAATATCTATGCCCTCACCAACATTCTTGAGCCCCGGGGCGCGGAAGTCATTATCGCGCGTAACGGACGCGAGGCACTTGATGCATTGTCGAAGAGCCAGGCCAGTGAATCAACCGCTATTGATATTGTTTTGATGGATATCATGATGCCAGTCATGGATGGCCTCGCCGCCACCCGGAAGATCCGTGAAAACCCGGCGTGGAAGAAACTTCCCATCATCACACTTACTGCCAAGGCAATGCCGGATGACCAGCAGCGTTGCATCGAGGCCGGTGCAAATGATTATATGGCCAAACCACTTGATGTCGACAAACTCCTTTCGCTTGTTCGTGTCTGGATGCCCAAATGAGGGGAGCGCAGCCCAACGATTCAGCAGAAGATATCGAAATGAGGTTGTTACTGGAGGCGCTGTTTCTCCGGTATCATTATGATTTTCGCAATTACTCACTGGGCTCGATCCGGCGCCGTCTGAAACAGGCGCGCGAGCAACTGGGATTTGCGAGTTTCTCCGCCATGCAGAACCAGCTACTTCACGATCCCGACATGCTGTCGCATTTGCTCCGCTTCCTCACCGTCCAGGTCAGCGATATGTTTCGCGATCCGGATTATTTCCGGGCAATCCGCGAGCAGGTGGTTCCGCATTTGCGGACCTACCCATCGCTGAAAGTCTGGATAGCTGGATGTAGCAGTGGAGAAGAACTCTATTCCATGGTGATCCTTTTTCGTGAGGAAGGGCTCGAGGACCGGACGCTTTTTTATGCGACAGACATCAATCAGGACGCTCTGAGCGCAGCAGAGGCTGGGGTGTTCGCCCTTGATCGTGTCCGGTCATTCACGGAAAATCACCAACGCTCGGGCGGGCGAACGTCTTTGTCAGATTACTACCAGGCGGCCTATGGTCGGGTGGTCTTTGATAAATCCCTGCGCCGCAACGTGGTCTTTTCAGATCACAGCCTTGCCACTGATGCAGTATTTGGGGAAATGCATCTGATATCCTGTCGAAATGTGCTGATCTATTTCGACCATGCGCTTAAAAATCGTGTCCTGGGCCTTTTTAAAGAGTCGCTTATCCATAAAGGTTTCCTAGGTCTGGGTGCCAAGGAAAGCGTGCGCTTTTCGGATCACGCCGGCACATTTGCCGATTTTGTACGCGAAGAAAAGATCTACCAGAAAGTCTCATCATGAAGACACTGGCTCCCGAGGCGATCGTGATCGGATCTTCTGCAGGCGCGTTTGAAGCCTTGTCGGGGATTTTGCCGTCATTGCCGCTAAACTATAGCCTTTCCGTTATTGTCGTCGTGCATGTTCCGCCTGACCGGCCAAGCTTGATGGTCGAACTTTTTAACCGGAAATGCAATATTCCGGTCTGGGAAGCTGAAGACAATCAACCTGTTGAAAAGGGTAACATTTACTTCGCCCCGCCCGACTATCACTTGCGTATTGAGGCGGACCGAAGCTTTTCTCTTTCTCAGGATGATCCTGTTCTCTATTCGCGTCCATCCATTGACGTACTGTTTGAGAGCGCCGCGGAGGTCTTCGGCACCGGCCTGATAGGTGTTGTGCTTACCGGAGCCAACGAAGATGGGGCAGCGGGGCTCCGCCATATCGTCGATGCAGGCGGGAACGCCATTGTTCAAAACCCGGAAAGTGCCCATGCCTCTGCAATGCCATACGCAGCGCTGAGCCGATGTGAGCATGCAGAGATTTTGTCGCTCGATGCGATAGCAACCTATCTAAAAAAGGTTCAAACCAATTCATGAAACCCGTATCGTTTCTCCTTGTGGACGATCTTGAAGAAAATCTTCTTGTGCTGGAGGGTCTCCTCCGACGCGAAGGGTTACAGTTGCTGAAAGCGAAATCCGGTGATGAGGCGCTTGAATTGCTGTTGCAGCATGATGTTGCGCTGGCGTTGGTTGACGTCCAGATGCCCGGACTTGACGGATTTCAGCTTGCAGAATTCATGCGGGGCAATGAGCGAACGCGTCATGTCCCCATTATATTCGTGACAGCGGGCGGTGGAGGTCAGCGTCGTTTCCGGGGTTATGAAGCGGGCGCCGTGGATTTCATCCAGAAGCCGATCGAGCCTGACATCCTGCGCAGCAAGGCGGACGTTTTTTTTGAAATGCACAGGCAAAAGCAACAGCTCGCTGTGCAGCGAGATGAACTGGCGCTGCAGGCCGAGGCACTACGCATGGTAGCCCATCAAAAAGACATCCTTCTTCAGGAAATCAGTCACCGGATCAAAAACCTTTTTGCTCTGGCGTCCGGGCTGATTTCGGTCAGTGCGCGCTCGGTGGGCACCAAGGAAGAACTTGTTGCCGATCTGAGAGCACGTATGAATGCCCTCGCCAACGCACATGCACTGACACTGCCTGATCTAAAAGACGATGGGGGCGTTGAGCGGTCCTTTTCGGTTTCTGCTCTGATCGAGGCGGTCGTGTTACCTCACAAAACCGAGCAGAGTTCCCGTCTCGATATTACAGGGTCCGACATCACCCTGTCTGGAAATACGTTGACTTCTCTTGGTCTTCTGTTGCACGAACTTACGACAAATTCCGCGAAATATGGCGCTCTGTCATCCCCTGAGGGCCGGCTTGTAATTCATATAGAGACTGACTGTGAGATGGTGTACCTTCACTGGACAGAGACGGGCGGTCCAGCTCGACAAAGTCCGCCGGGACGGCAAGGGTTCGGAGCGACGCTCGAAAAGGCGACGTTGCAGGGGCTGAATGCAACGCTAACGCGCGAATGGAAGTCGACGGGGTTGTCACTGCTTTTAAAACTCCCCATCGCGACATTACATGGACCAAGAGATCAGGCCGTTTAAGCGAGCGCAATCGTGATAGCCCCAGAACCGCTTGACCAGAAAATCCTGATCGAAAGTAAAATCGGGCGTACCAGATAGTGTTGAGTTTCATCTCAGTATGGACCGGTGCCCGCGCCGCGTTGAACCGGTCGGACGTCACGTTTTATCAAACGCGGGATTGATAATCCCGGATCATGGGCAGAGGAGAAACGGAAGTATTTCACGTCAACAGTCTGCATCGGTAACATTGGTTAGATCAACGAAAAGAGATCCTGTATGCAGTAAGACGCAAAAAATTGTGAACGATTATCTAGCACATTGGTGGAGCGGGCTTTCGCCCGCTCAAGCTTTAAAGAAAACGGCTGCGTTCCCGTTCGATTTCATCTTTGGTGTAAGGATCGGCATTGGAGTCAAATCTTTGCCAGCCTTCCTCGACATAAAGTTTGCGTCGCGCATTGATATCCACCGGGCTGGCACCGGCTAAAATAGCGTCTGCTTCCGCGACGCGATCATCGGCAATGCGAGCGGTCACAAGTGAACCACCGCGACGAACGCCTTCAGCGTATAAGTGAGCGTCTTCTTCCGACACCCCGCTCTCCGTGAGCGCTCCGATGAGACCACCGGCGACCCCCCCGACAACTGCGCCTCCGACTGCACCGGTCAATGTTGCTGCGAGCCAACCTGCGGCCACGACTGGCCCAACGCCTGGAATCGCCATCAACCCAAGTCCTGTCAAAAGACCACCGGCACCACCGACAGCCGCACCTAGACCTGCACCAACCCCCGCGCCAGAGCCGGCATTACTCTCACCGTCATCGTCGCGGCGGTGGGATACAATGGAAATGTCGTCTGACGGGAACCCAGCGTTTTCGAGACGTGCCACGGCATCCTTGGCTGCTTCATAAGTGTCAAATAATCCGGTAACGGTTTTCATAGAAATCTCCCATGTTCAAATGGCGGACGGAAGCCAAACCTTCACATTGGCTTCTTTGTGACATTGCCCTGGTAGTCAAGCTGGACGTCCAGCTTCTCGTTACCTTTCATGGCAGAGGCTTCCCAGATGCCGTTTTCTTCGTTCAATTTAAGGCCGCTTACGCCCGTGTATCCTGCCTCCTCAATCCTTGATTTGGCCTGATCTTCTGTAAAGCTGTTGGCACCCTTAACCGGCGCGTCTGGATTGTTGCTATTGGGCGTTGCTACCGCTGGAGTTTCCGGAGAGGTTTTGCCGGTGTCCTGAGCGAACACAGCCGAAGGCGCGATGATACAAGCGCTTAAGAACGCTAACGTTCTGATTTTCATTGTATTTCTCCAGTGAATTAAGTAACAGACATGAAACTCCCGCTGGCGACATAAGTTCCAAAAAAGTTTTTTAAAGAGGGACCATCAGCGCTTCCCGCGGTGTTTTAATTCACAGGAGAGTGGTTGCCAGAAAATCATATCGCTCGATCTTGACCTTCACATTTGAACCGATCTACGTGCGATCACAGTAAGCGTTCGGTGCTGAGCGCAGCTGTCCTTGCTTGACGTTCCATGGAAACAGGTCGTCGACTTTGGGAATGCCCCTTATGATAGTGGTTAGTCTAGCCTTGAGAAAGGTAAGGCGAGCGATGTCGTTGACTTTACAGGTCTCGATCAGAGAAGGGATGCGACCTCAGGGGAACCGTCATTGGAGGAACGGCGCAAGGAGCTGGCCAATTGGCCGGAGGACTAATATCTGGGGCTGGCAGTGCGGCTCGCGGCATTATCCAAGGCACTGGGCAAGCAGCAGCACCCTCCATTGAGCAAATGCTTCCCCAGGGATTGAAGGTCAATCCCGTCGACTATTTTACAGATACGTTGCTGCGAAATGATAGAGCACCCGCTTCTAGTGGGGAGGGTCAAAATGCTGCTGATTTCACCCGACAGGCAGGCAGCATTTTCTCCAACCTGCTCTCGACAGGCCAGATAACCGACGAAGATAAAGCTTGGCTCGTCCGTCAGGTTACGGCTCAAACGGGAATGAGTGAGACCGACGCCCAAAATCGCGTCAATCAGACAATCGAGCGGGTCCAGACCGTGAGAACGGAAGCGCAGAGGAAGCTCGATGAAGCGCGAAAGCAGATTGATGAGGCAAAAGAACAAGCCAGCAAGGCGCTTGAGGAAGCAAAAGCACAAGCATTGGAGACTGCTGAGAAGACCAAAATAGCTGGCATTCTGAGCGCCTTCCTTTTGGCTGCTTCAGCCTTAGTTGCCGCAGTGGCCGCCTATATCGGAGCAGTGCATGGTGGTCGTCACCGAGACGAAGGCCGAATTTGGAGCGGCTTAGCCTACCGTAGGTAGTTTCATCAATGTCCATGACGAGCCCCTTCACGCGGAAGCAGTGGAGGGGCTATTTCTGAGTACGGTCGACAATCCTCATGGCGCTTGTTTGAGTCCTATCGGTGCATTTCTGGGACAGCAGGCGAGGGCATTAGCTACATACCCCCTAGTGTAGGGCAATATTTTCTGATCAGGTGATACCTTTTAATCCGTTCAATGCTGATGGAATCGTGACTCGATTGCGGTGAATAGGACCGGTCAGTGTGCACTACTGATCGGGAGTTTCTATTTATCCGTGCTGCGTGAACTTTCTCGCGCAATAAGAGTTATGTTTTCAGGAGGAGAAAGAATGAGCTGGTGGTTTATCGGAACGATAGTGGTGGCGCTACTCGCCTTGATCGGCTTTATGATTTGGGTAGAGAAAAACCGTGAATAACGGCAGCGGGCACTGTTACCTTAACCTAAGTGTAAACATCAGTTGCGATAACGGGTGATGACCGAACCTCGTTCTTCGCTTTACCGCCGCCATCGTTATCCATCTGAGATTATTGCAGAGGCGGTGTGGTTGTATTTCCGCTTTCCGCTAAGCTTTCGCATGGTTGAAGACATGCTGGCTTATCGTGGCATCTTCGTCACATATAAGAGGGCATAGCGTTGGTTTCCCGCTAAACAACGTTAAGGTGGAACGCGGTCACGCCACTCGCTGTTTTGTAGATAAGTTGAGCGGTTTCCGGCCGGTCGTCTTTGCGGCGCGATCCCAGAGGAAGTCACCGGAAAAGGCGATGTGCTCCCACCCGACCGGGGAGGTATGAGCCAGGAGATTGTCGGAAACAGCTTCCCCCTGCGAGCGCAGATGCTCAATGGCGTCACGCATATAGGTGGAATTCCAATAGACGATCGCCGCAATGACGAGGTTCAAGCCGGAGGCCCGGTACTGTTGGGCCTCGTGACTGCGGTCGATGATGCGTCCCTGTCGGAAGGTGTAGATCGCTTGCGCGAGGGCATGGCGCTGCTCGCCCTTGTTGAGACCGGCGTGGCATCTACGTCGCAGCCCCGGACTTTCCAGCCAGTCGAGCATGAACAGGGTTCGCTCGATTTTGCCGATCTCCTGAAGCGCTATGTCCAGCTTGTTCTGACGCTCATAGGCCGAGAGCTTCCGCAACATCACCGATGGCGCGACATGGCCGGTCTTGAGCGAAGCGACCAGACGCATCACGTCATCCCAATGTTCGCGGATGACATCGGTGCGGATGCGTTTGCCGAGGAGCGGCGCGATTTCGGGATAGCCCGCGGGATGCTCGATCGGGATCAGTCGGCGATCCGGGAAGTCGCGTAGCCGCGGGCAGAAACGGAACCCAAGCATGGCGCAGAGCGCGAACACATGATCGGTCGCGCCGCCAGTGTCGGTATAATGCTCCGCAATCGAGAGATTGGTGCCGTGGTGAAGTAGCCCGTCGAGCACATAGGGCGCCTCGTGCGTCGCCGCCGAGAGAACCTTGATGTGGAAAGGGCCGTGTTGATTGGAGACGTGGGTGTAGAAGCTGAAGCCCGGATCGACGCCGTAGCGGGCGTTGATGTCTCCTCCTGCCGTGCCACGTTTGCCGCCACGAAAGAACTGCCCGTCAGAACTTGACGTGGTTCCGTCACCCCAGACCCAAGCGATAGGCAGGCGGTGTTGAGCATTGATGATGGTAGCGAGCGCTTCCCGGTAGGTATCCTCACGAATGTAGGCGTCTTGTGTCCAGATGAGCTGGTCTCGGGTGACGCCGTGGCTGGCGGCCGCCATGCGGGAGAGCCCGAGATTGGTCGCATCGGCCAGAATTGCGGCCAGCAGCGCGCTCTCGTTCGGACAGTTTTCGCCGGTGCGCAGATTGGTGAAGGCCGCCATGAATCCGGTCTCGCGCGCCACTTCATGCAGCAGTTCGGTGATGCGGATGCGCGGCATCATTGCGTCCAGGCGATCGGCGAGTGCTTCGGCTTCGTCGGGAACTGCGGTCTTGACGGGTGAGACCTGCAACCGATCTTCGGCAAAGCGGACGCCTTCAAGCTGGTTGCGTTTGAGGCGCTGCGCGAATTTCTTCAGCCGCCAGTCCAGTTCCCGGCCGCGCTTTTCGAGCCATGTGTCGGCGGCGGTCGGCAATCCGAGTTCGGCGACGATTGGAGCGGCGGCCGGTTCCGGCAGAAGGTAACTGTCGAAGCGGCGATAGGCTGACGACCGCTCAACCCAGACGTCCCCGGAACGTAACTTGTTGCGCAAGTGCGCCAGCATAGCCGTTTCGTAGAGCCGACGATTGATCTTGCCATCCGGCTCGATCACCAGCTTCCGCCATTCCTCCTTGAACGGCATCGGCGCATCCGGCGGCACATCGCGCCTGCCCGACCTGTTGAGTTCGCGAAGCTTTTGAACGCCGGCTATCGTTCGCGTGCTTCCTCGGTTGGCCTTGAATTCGAGAACTTCGATCAGCGCCGGAGCAAACTTCCGCAATGTCGCATAGCGGTCCACGGCCACCGTGAGGGGATCGACATCGGCAGTTTCGGCGAGCTCGGCAATCTCATGTCTGGCTTTGAGCAGATTGATCCAGCCGACAGTTTCGTCAATTGCCTCGACCGGGTCCGAGTGGTTGTCGATAGCACCGGCAAGAGCGTCGATCGTACCGCGAAACAGTCGCATCAGCCGGGCGACGTCTTTCGCGGTCGCCCCATAGCGGCGGGCCTGCTTGTTCTGGGCACGGCTGAACGCACCGCCGATCAGCTTGTCTGCCATTTCGATGGCCGCGTCGGTAAGCCGCTCTTCGAGGTCGATCAGAAATGCAACGAGCGTCGCCCGCCGGCGCGACGTCGTGTAACGCTCGATCATATAGGCGGGGGACACGCGCCCCTCACGCACGAACTGCCGGTAGCGGGCGGGGTGGATGGCGGCGCTTAATTTCGGCGGGATGCCGATCCTCCGCACCACGCCCAGACGATCGAGAATGCCTCGAACGTGATCGGGCTTTGCAGCCACCGGGATCGTCTTGAGCCAGGTGAGCGGCATAGCGCCGGTCGAATCTGCAGCCAGAAGCGCATCGAGCGCGTCCAGTTGAGCCGGCCGAAGACCGGACAGGAGCGCATGAGCCGCCTGTTTTCTGGCACGCGCCCGGCCGGCAATGCCAGCGCGCTCTATGGTCGAGGTAGCAGGCAGAAGAATCTTGGCCTGGCGCAGCGCGTCAATGATACCGGCGGCGATCACGACACCCTTGTCCGTTCCCCAGGCAGCTTTGGCGGCCGCCTCGATCATGAAGGGGATATCGGTCCGGCTTGCGCCTCGAAGGCCGAGTGCCGAGGCGAGCTCGCGGGCATGATCGGTCATTGTCTGGTCGCGGACGGCATATGCGGCGAAGGCAGTTTCCGGCAGGTCGAGCTGCTCGGCAATGAAGGACACGAGTTCTTCGGAAAGCCCGGCGCTGCGTTGAAGAATTTGTGCCAATGTCATGCCGGGATGGCGAAACAGCGCAAGTTGAACAGCAACACCGAGACGGTTGCGATTCTCTCGGCGAAGCCGGATCAGGTCGAGGTCGTGCGGTTCGAAGGTGTAAAGTCGGGCAAGATCGTCTCGGCTCGTCGGAAAACCCAGCAACTGTTCCCGCTCGGCTTCGTTCAGCAGTTCGTGCTTGCGCATGGTGCTCCTTCCGCCGTCCCTAAAAGGACTCGAAAATTCATGGACAGTTCGGAATAAAGAGACATATTCTGTGGACGGAATCACAGTATTCCGACACACGCAGCTTCGGTTGTCCACAGAACGGACGTTTCGGAGACATGAATATGGGGGCAATTCTCGGTTATGCGCGCGTCTCGACTGGTGATCAGGATGTCGCCGGCCAGGCAATGCGCCTTGAGCAGGCCGGTGCCATAAAGGTTTTCAGCGACGTCCAATCCGGAAAGAACATGGACCGGCCGGGCCTGGCCGAACTGCTTGCCTATGCCCGTGCTGGCGACACGCTCGCGGTCGTGCGGCTCGACCGGCTCGGACGGTCATTGGCGGAATTGCTGGAAACCGTGAAGATGCTGCGGGAGCGCAAGATCGACCTTCTCAGCCTCGAGGAAAAGATCGACACCTCCTCGGCTGCCGGCGAGCTGATCTTCCATGTCTTCGGCGCCATCGCCCATTTCGAGCGCAGGTTGATCTCGGAGCGCACAAAGGACGGCATCGCCGCCGCGCGAGCGAAAGGAAAGAAGCCGGGGCGCCAGCCGCTCGACATGAAAAAGGTCGATGCGGCGATGAAACTGATCGCAGCCAGCATATCTCCCGCCGAAGCGGCAAAGCAGCTCGGCCTTGGGCGGTCGACAGTCTATCGGGAAATGCGCCGACTGGGTGTTAGTCGAAGCACTTAGAGCCGATGCAACGCTGTGCCCTCAGGTGAGGGCCGATTGCTGAGCCTAGGGCTCTCGTGCTTCACCGATATCTTGGATCCGGTTCTGCAGGCTCATGCGGTCCAGCGAGGCGAACGGCAGATTGATGAAGATGCCCAGCCGACGCTCCAGTCCTGCAAGAACCTCCGTGAACGCCCGCTTGCGCTCCCACGCCTCACCCTTGACCAGGGTCGGGTCCGGGCAGCGCCAGTGGGCCGTGACCGGAAGACCGGGCCATTCGGGGAGAGGCTCGCCTGCAGCGGTGTCACTCAGCGTAAAGACGAAATCGAGCTCCGTCGCCCCAGACGCTCCGAATGCTTCAAAGTGCTGAGGCTTCATGTCCTCCACCGGATACTCCGCGCTCCGCAGCAAATCCAGAACAACAGGTTCGATTGCGGGTGCGGGATCGACAGCGGCGCTGACGGCTTCGAACCTGCCCTTGCCAATCTTGTTCAAGATTGCCTGTGCCATCACACTGCGCGCGGAATTGCGGCGTGAAAGAAAAAGCACACGATAAATACCGTCCCGCATCTCATCTCCCTCGGATACCGATATCGGAATTCGATATAGCTGTTCGATGACAGCTATATGAAGCTTTCGAGTCTGACCACGGCTTTGACCACCGTGATCTCGTGCGGACCAAAGCGCCGGTCGCCTTGACGCCGATCAATCCATTGCCCGCGTCCCGCGCGAGTATGCTGGTGTTTTTAGATCAGACCCGACACAAGTCCGGCCCCAATCACCAACATGGCCACAGCCACGATAAGCTGCACGGTCCGCAACGTGATCTTCTGCAGGACACGCTTGCCTACGAACGAACCGGCGAACGCGCAGATCGTGCCGATGACTACCGGCATGAGCATTTCCTGCGATCGGGCAAGGTTATCCGCCATGATACTCGTCCCGTAAGTGACCAGCCGTACCGCATCGACTATCACCGCCGCGACGACACCAGTGGCGACGAAAGCCTCCTTCGTAAGGCCCGCCTTCAAGAGGAAGGCAGAACGTAACGCCCCCTGATTGCCGGACAGGCCGCCGAAGAACCCTGACAGCACGCGTGGCAACCAGCGCGGCGGAAATGCAAGCGCCTGAAAGCGCGGCCATAGTTCCAGCAGGGCGAAGGCGACAATCAGCACACCGATGACCGCCTTGACGACAGTGATTTCATAGGCCGATCCACCGAGCATGTAGCTCGCGAGAGCCGGCATCCTGTCGAACCAGGTGAGAAGACTTGCTCCAACGATGGCAGCGAGGGCGGCCGGCACCCCGAACCGTGCCACGACCCGCCAATCGGCTTGCCTGGCCATCAACCCGAACTTGAAGATGTTGTTGGCGAAATGCACGACCGCGGTCGCCGCGATCGCCAAGGGCACCGGGAAGAACAGCGCGAAGACCGGCATCAGGATCGTCCCAAGACCGAAACCGGAGAAGAGCGTTACACCGGCGGTCAGCAGCGCCACAAGGCCGATCAGGATGAGTTCCATATCTTTGTCTTTTCCCTGCAATCGATTTTCGCTATCGTAAACGGATAGTATGAACCGATCATTCCGCGAATCAAGAAGGCAGGTGGCATGACAGGGAGCCAATCGGAAAACGATGCGCTTGGGAAAAGGCATTCGCTGAAGATGGAGCACCATGATCTCCTCTCCGGCCTCGTGCGTCTGCACGTGCTTCATCACGCAGCCGAGCATGAGATCTACGGACAGTGGATGATCGATGAACTGGCAAGCCACGGCTACCGCCTGTCTGCCGGTACGCTCTATCCGCTGCTGCACAAGATGACGCGGGACGGCTACCTAACCTCGCGCGAGGAGCGCGACGGCCGCACGGTGCGCAAGCTCTATTCCATTACCGACAAAGGGCGCGAAGGTCTCGCCTTGGCCAAGGAGCGCGTCCGTGAATTTACCGGAGAGGCAATGAAACGATGACGGATACAACAACGAGCCACGATGAAAGCAGCGCCGTCAGAGGCTCGGCCGGGGAGGTCTTCACAACCTTTCTCAAGCTCGGTTTCACCTCCTTCGGCGGGCCGATTGCGCATCTTGGGTACTTTCGCGACGAACTGGTGTCGCGGCGCAAATGGATCGACGAGCAAGGCTATGCCGATCTCGTGGCGCTCAGCCAGTTCCTGCCCGGCCCGGCATCGAGCCAAGTCGGTTTTGCCCTGGGACTCTTACGCGGCGGTCCGCTCGGTGCACTTGCGGCCTGGGCAGCCTTTACCCTGCCGTCGGCGCTCCTACTTGTTCTCTTCGCCTATGGCGCTGCGGCATTTGGCGGCCCGGTCGGCGGCGGCGTTATTACCGGTCTCAAGATCGTTGCTGTTGCCATCGTGGCACAGGCCGTCTGGGGCATGGCAAGGAACCTCTGCCCGGACCGCGAACGGGCCACGATCGCTCTCGGCGCGGTGCTGATCATCGTGCTTGTGGCGGGCGCACTCGGCCAGGTGGCGGCGATCGCCGCCGGCGCGGCGGCAGGCCTTCTCTTCTGCCGCAATCATCACAAAGCAATCACCCGGCACATCGAATTCCCCGTCTCACGGACGTTTGGAGCAGTTTCGCTCGTCTTGTTCTTCGCCCTGCTGATCGGACTGCCGATCCTCGCCCCCGCCATACCCTCACAAGAGCTGGCCGTCTTCGACTCGTTCTACCGCGCGGGATCACTGGTCTTCGGCGGCGGCCATGTCGTGCTGCCGCTGCTCGAAACAGAAGTCGTGAAAAGCGGCTGGGTCAGCCACGATCAGTTCCTAGCCGGATACGGGGCGGCGCAGGCTGTTCCGGGGCCGCTCTTCACCTTCGCGGCCTATCTCGGAACCGTGTTGGGGCCGGAGCCCAACGGCCTCATCGGCGCGAGCATTGCGCTGATTGCGGTTTTCCTGCCGGGCTTTTTGATCCTGCTCGGCGTCATTCCGTTCTGGGACAGCTTTCGCAAACGCGACAGCGCGCAAGCCCTGATGCGCGGCGCCAATGCTGCCGTGGTCGGTATCCTTGGCGCGGCACTCTACGATCCGGTCTTCACCAGCGCCATCGTCGGCCCATACCAGTTCGCCCTGGCACTCACCTGCTTCGTGCTGTTGATGACGTGGAAGATCGTACCCTGGATCGTGGTGCTCGCCGCCGCGGCAGGTGGCGTTCTAATTGGCGCTCTCTGACGGCTACTGCAATTGATGAGGACAAGACAACATCGACGATTCGGGATCGTCCCAGCGTCTTTTCCTGTTTGTTCCCCCTTAGCGTTGTTTAGCGGGAAACCAACGCTATGCCCTCTTATTCGGTAGCGACGGACGTTTGAAGGGAAGGTTTGAATATATCTGATTTTACTCAATTTTGTTGAGTAAATGACAACGATCTCAAACTTGATAATGGTTTAAGACTCATTTAGTATACTCAGTATGGCTGAGCAAAGCACCTCACTGTTAAACCGGCTCGAAAGAGATCTGCCAGAAGGGTTGGTTGTGGATGCTGCCTGGCTGCAACAGCGCGGCATCGCCAGTAACCTGCGCGCCTATTACGTTAAGAACGGCTGGCTGGAACAGCCGGTACGCAGCATCTATAAAAAACCGCGCGGCACGCTGAGTTGGCAGCAAGTCATCATATCGCTCCAAACCCTGCTTTCACGAGCGCCGCTCTATGTCGGCGGACGCACGGCGTTAGAATTACAGGGCTTTGCGCATTACCTCGCTCACGAGACAAGGATTGTTCATCTCTACGGACCAGAAAAACCGCCTGCATGGCTGAACAAGCTGCAACTGCCCCAGCGCTTTATCTATCACAACAGCGCCACCTTATTCCGCAATGAACCAATCACACAAGGGCTTGGCACACTCGCATGGGGACAGTGGGACTGGCCTATGACGCTTTCGCAGCCAGAGCGCGCTTATCTCGAAATGCTCGATGAACTGCCGCGCAATGAGAGTTTCCATCAGGCCGATATGATTATGCAGAGTGCCGCAAATTTCAGCCCGAGGCGGCTGCAAAGACTGCTTCTGGATTGCGACAGCGTGAAGGTCAAACGTCTGTTCTTTTATTTCGCGGATCGTCATGGCCATGCGTGGGTCAAGCGACTGGACAAAACCGCAATCGATCTCGGGAAGGGTAAGCGCATGCTTGTGCCCGGTGGCAAGCTTGATCCGGTCTATCACATCACCGTACCGAGGGACTTCGATGCCATTTCGTGATCAGTATCAGGGCCAGGTCAGGCTGCTTATGCGCCTGATTCCTATTGTAGCGCGCGAAACCTGTTTTTCGCTCAAGGGTGGAACCGCGATCAATCTCTTTATACGCAACCTGCCGCGCCTCTCCGTTGACATCGACCTCATGTATTTGCCCGTCAACGACAGGCCGGAGGCACTAGCCGAGATTGACGCAGCCATGAAGCGGATCAGAAGGACAGCATTAGCAGAAGTACCCGGCGCTCGCGTCGCCGAAAATATCCACGACGGCGCGATCTTGCGGCTTCTTGTCATGGCCGAGGGAACACAAGTGAAGATTGAAGTCTCCCCTGTCTTGCGCGGCGTAGTGCACGAGCCTTCTGTTATCCCTGTCACCGAGGCGGTCGAAGACGCCTTCGGTTTTGCCGAAACCAGCGTCGTTTCCTTTGAAGACCTGTTTGCTGGAAAGCTGGTTGCAGCGCTTGATCGCCAGCATCCGCGTGATCTTTTCGATGTGCAGGGTTTGTTCGCACATGAAGGGCTGAGCGACGAGTTGCGCGAAGTTTTTCTTGTTTATCTCCTCAGCCACAATCGCCCCATGGGCGAGGTGCTTTCGGGCCGGGTCAAAGACCTCACGAACGAATACCGCAATGGTTTTGAAGGCATGACCGAGGAGCTGGTTCACATTGAGGAACTGATCGAAGCGCAGCAAAAGATGATTGACGAACTGATCGGCGGAATGCCGGATGAGCACCGCGAATTTCTAATCAGGTTCGAGCGTGGTGAACCGGATTGGTCCTTGCTGAAGATCGGTCATGTCGCAGATCTTCCGGCAATTCGCTGGCGGCAGCGCAATCTCGACAAACTCAAACGTGATCAGCGCTCCTCTCTGGTCGACTTGCTGCGATCTTCCCTTGAGCGGCGCGCACAAAAATAGCTGCTTCACAGCATAAACCTCAAATGTAGCCGGACTGCAAAAGCGCCTGCCATTTTTTAGCAATCCGTCAAAACGGCAAAAAGCTGAAAACGTAAGCGAACATATCCGTTATCAACGCTAAGGCCGCGTTAAACCAATCTCCAACGACAGTAGCGACATACACGATTGCAACCAAACCAAGGACGAGCCAGAACAGAACCGCAAAGAATTTTGCAAAAGCGTCGTCAGCCTTCGGATCGGGAGGTGAATTATAAATATAATCGTGTCGCATCGTCCTTTAACGCTCGTGTTCGTCGCGTTCTTTCTTTTGCTGCTGCTCTTGTTCTAGTTCCTGCAATCGCGGAACTTGTTGCTGGGGTGGATCGGTGCGCAGGGTTTCTCCATCGCGAGCAACGCCCTTCACTTCCATATTAATCTGATTGTCGAGCTGTTTGGAACCTTCAACTTTTCCATCTGTCCGATCCCGCTCTTCAAGCACGTTCGCTTCCCATGCCCGGCGATCGACCATTTGCTCGACACGCTGCTTCTGACCATCGACTTCCTGAATGACGGTTTTCAAAACGCGTTCCGTCCCAGTGGACCGCAAATGAATTTCATCGCCGATTTCAGCGCCGGCGCGATGCAACGCATCCGGTAATCCGACACCCCATACCGTGCGATTGCCATTGGCCGTTTCAATAACGACAAATGGCGAAGGCTCATTTTTTTCATTATCCTGATAAGGCTTTTCGCCTGTCTCAACGAGGATGCCCTGCACACCCTCCTTATAGTCGACGGTCTTCGAGTGTGACGTTCCAGAATTATCTGCATTCTGTGGCTCTCTATCGACCTTGCTCGACTGATCCGATCCTGCAGATTGCTCCTGATCCCGGTGAGCCGCGTCCAGCGCCCTGCCCTCGATCGGAACAATTTCATTGCGCAAGTAGGACTGCTCGCGACGCGCCAGATCTTGCCAATCCAGTTCCGTCGGCTGATAGCCCTTGACCGAAATACCGTGCGCCTGGCCCTCCAACCAAGTTTCACGGCGGAACTCCTTGCTCCCCGTTATTTCGATGCTCGTCCAGCCTCGATGCGCTGCTGTTTCGATCATCAACCGAACGCCCTGAGCATCGAACGATTTAGCGCGCAGCTTCTCTCCATTGTCCTGGAACACTTCGCGCTCACCCTTTGAATCGACAAAGACTCGCTGCGTCCCCCCGTGATCCTCACGAATATAATATCGTCTCGTGATCTCATCCGGGAATGAACGATCCATTTCGGCCTGATAGGATGCTGCAGCTGCTTTCTCCTCGTCATCCATGCTTGAACGAGGTTCGCTGGCATTATCTGCCGATGGCCGACCCTGCTCTGCTTCCACGATAACATGCGCTGGCTTGGCAATTTCGGAATCGGCTTCGCGAGCGATCTGCATTGACGAGCTATCTTGCTCGCTTTCACGAGATGGGGTTTCAACGGTCAATCCACGCTGTTCAGTCAATTCCATATGCTCGCGCATTAGATTGACATGCTCGCGCGTATACTGCGCTACCTGATCCAGATCGGCTTTCTCTTCCGGTCCGAGATTGCGGCCAAGCCGGAACAAAGCTGTTTCAACTTCTTTCTCATATGCCTCAAAATCGCTTCTCGACATTTCGCGCACTTTTTCACCCTCCAAAATGATGTTTTGCAACTTTACCAAATTGGTGCGGTAATGTGACCCGAATTCTGCATGAACGATGTTAGAAGTTTTAGCTTCCGATTGATGCGAACTGGTTGATACAACTATATCTCTTTGCTGGATGGCGTATGAGGCAATCTGATGATTGCCGCTTGCCATTGCAATTTTCTCCCAACTCTGAGTTACCTTTACGGTATATTCAAGGCTGCGCACGCTTCGCGCCACGCTCCGCCGACCTGACCGCTTGGCATCATAACGCGACTGAGCCGCCGCACTCGTCCCCTCATGTTCCGTTCGTCCCTCGCGATTAACCGGCCGCACCTGATTGCGCGTGTAGGCTGGAGCATTTGCAAACTCGCGCCTGTCCGTCATTTCCATAGCGATTCCGTGCTGGCGCGCCTTTTCAGCCATAAGTTCGCGCCATTGGCGAAAAACCTGTGGCGAGGTTTCTACCCGATCACCGGCATCCGAACGCATAGCGATAATGGCATGGGCATGGATATGCGGTCGCTTTCCGCCCTGCCCCATCTCCTTCGGATCGCTGAACGGATCATGCATCGCAAATATGTAGCGGTGTCCTTCGAACTGAGCGGCCAGAAAATCCCGAACAGCGCCTTCGAAAGCCTGAACATTGGTGCCTGCTTTGGCAGACATGATGACATGCGCCACATCCCTGCCCTTGCGGCTATGCAACTCCCGACGCCACTGCTTTTGCACCAGGTCGCCGGCGGAACGCGCATCGGAGATCTCGCGCCCCTTATCATCGCGAACTTCTCCCTTATGTTCCTCGACCAGATTTCGCAGCTTGGCAGCGCCATATTCCACGCCATTACCATACCCCGTAAAACGGAACCGCGCCCTCGCCAGCTCGGACACCGCGCTTTCGTTGTAACGTCTCTGAATAATGTCAGCCGCCTTCGGGTCGCCGGTCAACCGCTCCCCTTCCGCGCTGCGCAAGACCACCAGACCGTCAACTTTCAAAACTCCATGTGATGGCTGCGAAACTGCATAAGCGAAGCTGCGATTACTTAACCCGCTCGCCAGGCTTTCGCGTACGAGCTGGTGCAAAGCTTCTTCTGTTTTGAAACCAGTAGCTTCGATCGTCACATGGAAAGTTCCAATATCCCTGCTCTCGGCACGATTTTGAAACAATGGCTCCCAATCTCCCCGCAACCGGGCTAGATCCTCGCGACCATGAAGGCGCTCACCATTTTCCTTTTCGACGTGTATTTCCCCGCTGCGAGATACGTAATTGACCATCGCGCCGAACCGCGCACCGCCACCGTACGATGCCATTTTTACCACGGACGGTTGACTGCCTGCTGCGACCGCGGCCAGACGCGCTTCCATCGGCCTAGCTGCCGCAATTGGCTTGCTTGCCGTACTTCCAAAGATCTGGAAACCCTGTGCCCTTGAGGATCCCGTACGCATTTTCGGCACTGAAGCACTACCTGCTGCTGCGACACCTCCTGCGATTTGCAGTTCGCGCAGCCTCCGGCGCATTTCTTCTTCCGCGCCACTCGCAGCACTGGAACCCAAAGAAAGCTCATGCAACAGCGCCGCGCGATGCTGCTCCCATTCACTCTCAAAGGCTCCGAGAAAAAACTCCATCGACTGCTATTCCTTGCTGCGATGCCTGTATCCGGATCGCTTGGTAACGCGCCGCAACTCGCTGAGGACGCCGACCTGCATCTTCTGCACATCCCCGACCACCATGCGGATTTCGCTATCAGATACCAATTTTCCACTATTCAGAGCTCGGGCTACCTGATTGAGATTGACGCCAATCACACGCATGTCTTCTAGCATGAGAGACAAAAGCGCCCGGTCTTCGTCATTAAAGACTGGCTTCACTCCTGCCCCTTGCAGGAATACAGCTTTAAAAAATGCACTCATCGTCATGTCAGCCGCCTTTGCGGCTGCATCGATTGCATCATATTCGTCCGCCGAAACGCGGCTATGAATGGTTTGCGGCTTGGCTTTAACTGCCGCCCCACCATCGGTAATTCCGTCATCCATAAGCTTCAACAGCTCCAGCACAGAGTAGCAATAATCAATCGCGGACGTGTTTCGCGATTTACTGGATAAAATGTAGCACATTTTTCCGTATCCTGCCATCTCTCACCACCATGTCCAGCCCACGTGCCCGACCCGCCAATGCTGTTGCGAGTCGTCAGACGATGCAACAGCGATCACAGGTGTATCGCCTGTGATCCGCGGAGGAGGAATAGCGCGTGGGCCGGACATGGTGGTGAGAGATGCTGAAGTGAGCCGCCGTCGGGAGCAGTCGGGATGCCCGTGACCGCAGGGAGCGGACATCGATGACATGCGAACGACTGGGCGGCGAACGCACCGCAGGAGAGGAGGATCGTCTGGAGCGGATGCCCGAAGCATGAGGGCGCAGCGCAGGACGATCCTCCTCTCCGTATTGTTTGGGGAAGTCGCGGCAGCGTCCGTTTACCGGCCCGGGAGGCCGGGCGGGGCCTGCCCCGCACCGCAGGGAGAGGGGAGTTTGAGGGGAGAGGCGGCAAGTCTCGCCCCTCAAGACCGCGCGCAGGCTCGATGCCGGCAAGCGGTCAGGACCACGCGGAAAAGACGAGAGGCGACCGTGCCGCCTCTCGTCTTCATATCAGTCGGTCCCCAGTTCGCGGATCACGGCGGCGACAGGCCAGTCGCCGAAATGGGTCCGGCGCTGGGCAACGAGGATGTCGACGGCCGTCTCATTGGCTTCGATGGCTCGGATTGCCTCATCCATATCGTCATAGGGGCCGAGATTTTCGACCGGCTCATAGTCGCCATAGTCTTCGTCCCAGCTGCCGGCAATGTATTGCGGCGCGTTTTTGACACGGATCAGTGCCCGTTCTGCCTCGCGGATGAGACGGAACCCCTCGGTGCGCTGCCGCCAGTATTCCGGGCTTCCACCATCGATGTATTTGATCTTGCGCTGTGTCATAGGAAGTCTCCTTTCGTTTTCTGACGGAAGGAGTCCGCACGATAGCCGCGAGGGGTCAGGGATCGCGGAACGCGGCCGCCGGAGGCGGCAAGCGGGGGAGCCGATTTTCTGACGACGCCCAAAGGCGGCGCCTGAAAATTGGGGGAACCGCGCAGTCCTTGACGCCGGAGTGGCGGGTGCAAAATGGGAAGTCAGAGAAGAAGAGCCCACGGCGCCAGGGGCGCCGTGTCCGTGTTGAGGGAGAGTGTGAGAGGGCTAGGCCCTCTTGCCGCCGGGCGGGCCGGTCGATCCGGACCACCCGGCGAAGGTGCGATGACAGACCCATCCGTCGGGTCCTTAGCGCGTCGTATCGGGTGAGCGGGGACGGGATTGCCGCCCCCTTCTGTCGCCCTCACACCGTGGCGATGACGGCCGGATTGGCGGCCTTCAGCGTGGCGGTAAAACCGCTGACGCGGCTGCCGAATACATGCGGTCCGCTGATTGCCTCGAAAGTCGGTGACAGGACCGGGAACCGGATCGTCAGGATGGCGGCAAAATCCTCGATGGGCCGCTGCGGTGAAACGGTTTCGCCAAACTGGTCGGTACCGACGATCAGGAGATTGCCGGCCAGCGGACTTGCATAATCCGCCACCTCGGTGAAGCATGGGATCTCGTCCATCAGCCCGTTGTCGTCAACGATGATGCAATGGTTCCGGTCGATCCTCACCATGTCGATGAGGTTGCATCCGATATGACGGCGAATGTCGGCAAGGCTGTTTGCCGGATCGATCGTCACCATACGGATGCTGCGGGTTTCGACTTCGACAAGATAGGCGTTGAGGGTCATTTTGAAGCTCCTTCGGTTCGCGAAGCGAAGGGCCTTTCGTCAGGAAGCAGGCCCCGCTCCTGCTTCCCGAGCGCGCGCGGAGCGGCGGGTGAGAGGGGGGCAAGGCGCAGGCGCCGGAGGGGGATCACCCGTCCTGCACAAGCCGGCGCGGAAGGACGGGGAGACCGGCGACTGGACCTTGCTGGGGAGAGAGGGCGGCGCCCTCTTTTCCCGATCAGACCGGAATGGATCGCCAAAGGCGATTTCCGTCGGCGCAGCCGAGGGAGAGGATCGTCACCGGCATCGGCGGAGACCGCTTGCGGGCTCCGTTCGCGCAGCGAATAGAGCCGTCCGCGTAGCGGCTCGCCCTCAATCCCCTTTCACTCCGCAAATATTCGGATAAGGCGGGAAACGAAACAGATTGCGAGGAACGGCAGGCATTGAAGAAGATCGTCAAGCTCGATGACGAGCGAAGCAAACGAACCGACAAGCGGAAACCAGCCGCCACGGCTGAACGAAGACCGCCGAAACGGCCGAGGTGGAAACGCAGCCGTATCCGACCCAGCAGCATCGTATTGGCGACCATCATCGCTTTGGTGGTGTTTGGCGGTTATCTTGTCGCAACGCAGGACATCATCGTTGATCTCGGGCCGCCGATGTCTGCACGGGCAAACGCTCCGGTTTCGGTTCGCTTCGATATCTGTCCGAATGGACCGCATCGCGACTGCGTGGTCGACGGCGACACGTTCTGGCTTGGTGATCAGAAGATCAGGATTGCGGATATCGACACGCCGGAACTCAGCCCGCCGCGGTGTGAGGCGGAGAGGATCAAGGGCGAGGCGGCGAAGACACGTTTGCTCGACCTCCTCAATGACGGGGCATTCTCGCTTGTGGCGGGTGATCGGGACGAGGACAGGTATGGCCGGAAGTTGCGCAGGGTTGTCCGCGACGGGCAGTCCATCGGCGACATTCTGGTTGCTGAAGGTCTGGCGCGGCGCTGGGACGGCGCACGGCATCCCTGGTGCGATTGATCCATCACCGAGATGAATCGGTCGGGCCTGACCGATTCAAATCTCTGGTTGGACGCAGAATCGGCAATCGACGATTCTGTCGTCATGATTGCCCAGCCCTATCAGCTTTATATCGAACGCAGGGACGTCTCGATGAACATGGCTCGTTATTATGCCATGGATATCTCGGAGACCCTGTTTGGAGAGACCCGGCTGACGCGCCGCTGGGGACGCATCGGCGCGCGCGGCCAGTCGAAGGCGCATATCTTCCAGCGTGAAGAGGAGGCGGTGCTGCTGTTTCTCGATCTCGTTCGCCAGAAGCGGACACGCGGCTATCGCCCGGCGGGACGTCAGGTGGAACGAGGCCCGCGCGAGCAGGCCTCGACTGGTGCCTTATCGGCGCCGGTCCCAGTCCGTCTCGAAGGCGATCTCGATCTCGACGAAGAACGGGATCTTGATTGCGAGCTTGAGGCCGAGTTTGCCTTTGCGGAAGAAATGGCCGGCGACTTTGCCGAGTGCGCGCAGCCGGCGACCGGTGGCGGTGAGGAATTGGGCGAGTTGGCGCATGATGTTTACTCCTTTCGATAACGTGTCATTGCGGGGATAGGCCGCGGCCCGGAAAGGCGTGCTGCACCCGAAAGGGCCGCAGCGTATGCGGAGGACCTGCCGGCGACGGAATTTTGAAGCGCGAGGAGCCGAAGGCGGGGAAAACTCCGTTGCCGGCAGGTTGCAGTGCAACGACCGGGCTGCAACATCCCCGATGCCGATGACAGGGGATCTAAAGGAACGACGCGGCAACCTTCCCGATCTCTTCCGGTGGGATGCAGGCTGCGGTATTGGTGTGGTCGGTGGCGAAGCGAAGCGTCGGGCCCTGGCCGCCGGTCGATCCGGCGGGCTGGGCCGGCAACTGCGGCAGAAGCCTCCGTCAGAACGGAGGCTCCGAGGAATGGCTGCCGTCCTGTTCGGCAAGCGCGGCGGCCAGCTCAGCCTGGGCGAGTTCGAGCTCGGCCTTGATCTGGCGGCGCTCTGCGGCATCGACTACGGCCCGCATCTCGGCGCGCAACTCTTCAACCTGGATTTCGAGGGCATAGGTCATCGTCGTCTCCTTGACGTTTGTGAAAGACGGGGACCAGCGGCGTGAGGGGATGGCGGGGTCAAGGATCGCGGCACGCGACCGGCGAAGCCGGCGTATGGGGGAGCCGATTTGCGGAACCTGCCCGGCAGGGCGGGCGGAGCAAATTGGGGGAACCATGCGTCCTTGAGGCCGTCATTTCCGAACGGCACAATGGGACGATCTGAGCAGACCCCACCTCTCCGTATGGCACCGGAAAGAAGCAGGCGGGTTCGATACCCGCCTGCTTCTTCATCGTATCGGGAGAGACCTGACCTGTTCGTCGGCCTTGTCCATTGGACGGGGGTAGATGGCCCGCCGGGCCTCAGGGACACCCGAAGACGCATAATTCCTGTGGTTTTCGCGCCTTTTCGGTCGAATGCGGATGTTTCGCACTTATCGTTGCGGCATCTTCAAGATCATACCGGAAGGTGTGAAACACGAGGAGCTGTTATATCATGACCACGACCAATGAAATTGCTGACAAGATCGCGTCCGAGCAGAACCTTAGCAAGGTGCAGGCCAAGGCGATTGTGGAGAGCGTCTTCCGGCAGATTACCGAGGCGGCGCTGGCCGGTGCGGAGACGTCCATTCCGAGCTTTGGCAAATTCAAGCTGAAGGAAACACCGGAGCGCGAGGGGCGCAACCCGGCAACCGGGGCGACGATCAAGATCGCGGCCGCGAAGAAGCTGGCGTTTACGCCGGGCAAGGCCGTAAAGGACGCACTCAACGCCTGAGGCATCCCATGACAATGACAAAGCCGGATCCTGGCTCGCTGCCCGGCTCCGGCTTTGTTGCTTTTTGCGAACGACCCCGCCTCGCGGCGGGGCCATTCGTGGATCCCGGTCATGCGGCCTCGCGGTTCGGGCGGGACCAGACGAGGACGTAGTCGCCTTCTTTTTCGGCCGGCCACAGGGCGGCGTTGATCGGGGCGTTGAAGCTCGGATCGTCGAGCTTGAGGGAGATGTAGGGCTCGCCGTTCGCCGAGACCGAGTTCCAGCCGGCTCCCACTTCGGCGGCGCCAGAGGTGACGCGGAAGTCCGGGGCGTCGCGGGAGACGCGCTCGATGGGATTGAGGCGGGCCTTCATTGCGACGGTTAGAGTGCGAACGTTGCCGACGATGGTGTTGCCGTTGGTGGTGAATTCGCCGATGACTGCCATGACTTGGTTCCTTTCGTGTGATCGGGCTGCGCCCATCGCTGCCTCGATGACGGTGTAAGGACCGGGAGCGATCGGTACTGCACCCCTTCAGGGGCCGGAACGCAGTGGAGGGCGGCTGGAGCGGGCTATTTTGTTTCGCGATGCAAAGCCCGGCCTGCCGGGCGGCGGAAAATAGTCCGGGCCGGTCGTTGCGGTCGGCCGATCGAGCCGCAGGCGTCTTGCGGTCACACCAGTTCCATCGAGGTCTGCGTGGGTGCACCGGTGTCCAGGGCGGAGGAACCTGGCAGGGCGCGGGGTCTCGGCGGTCCCCTGCTTCAAACGAACCCTTTCGGTGGCACGGACGTTCGTGATCGGCCGCATGCTGGCGCTTTCGTCCGGCGACGACTTTTTCCGGGACGGTGGGTTTTCCGCCTGCCCCTCCCGTTGCGTTTGAGGCAGCGCACGGATGGACTTCACCGACGCACGGCACAGCTCATCTCATCCCTGTGATGCGTCAGCGGCGGCACCTGATATCTGCCGTCGGCAACCCTGCCGAAAGGGATGAAGACCGCCTTGTCCGGTTCACCGCCGATCAGAACGCCGGGTGTCATGTCCAGGGGCGCCATTGCCGACTTCCGCCTCTGAGGCACGGGTTGCGCTCGCCCGATCGCGCCGGGCTCCTGTCAGACGCGCGATCCGATAGAGATGCCCGGCATAGACGGCAACGGCTTTCCAGTAGACCGCCATCGGCGCCTTGTTCTGTCGCCAGCTCCGTTCGGCGCGTTCCCGCGCGTCAAACGACAGTTCCCGCAGAAGCTCTGCCAGAACCGCACGCGCTTCCGGTGGCAGAGATCGCATTTTTTGCGCCGCGGGCAGTTGCAGAAGAGGGTTGCGCACTTCGGCGCTGGAGGATCGATCAGACACCGCACATCCCCTCGCATTCATTCGGCCACAGATCGAGCTGACCGTGGTCGGCGGCCGTCGACAGGTCCGCCCGATCGAGCGGCACGCCCGAGCGATGGAGAAAGACCTGCCCGCGAATGCCGCGCAATCCGCTGCGAATGGCGCGGTCGACCTCGACCGCATCGATCCAGGCATCGGTGTCGTGATCGCGCATGAAGCGCCAGCGTGCATCGTCATGGAAGGGGCACCCGATGCAGGCGGATTTCGGGGGCTCGGGATAGTCATGGCGGCGCAGCCACGCAAGGCAATCGCGTCGGCTCATGCGCTGTTCGATGAGCGGCCATCGGTTGATTTGCCATGCCTCCCGACTTGGTTTCATTCTGACGACTTCATCAAGGCTGATGCCGATCCATTGTTCCACAACCGGTGCGTCGGGAGACCGCCGGCGGGTGAGCCCGGCAAGCTCGCGGACCTTCCTGCGGATCGGAACGATCTTGTAGTCGGAGGTGCATTGGCGTCGGATCATGCCAATCGAGATTGTCTCGGTTCTGGTCTGGCGTGTGCCGACGGTGACAATTTCGCCCTCCTCATCTTCATCGAGGATCGGCACACGGGAACCGACTGGCGTTACCGTGCGGGTGAAGGCGGGAATGGAGGCCCAGCGGTTGCCAGCGCCTGCCTCCATGAGCTGGTTGCGGATGTTTCCGTTCGAGACGATATGGACCGGGAATGGCAGGACAGTGGATGACATCAGCCATGCGAGATGATCATAGACGGCCTTCGGTTCCCATCCGGTGTCTGCGAAGATGGCGCAATCGGGCATCGGACCGATCTCTCCATGGGCCGCCATCAGGGCCATAGTGGTCGATTGCACGCCAGCACCGAGGCTGAGCGCCCGCAGCCGGATTTCAGAGGATCCGGTGACCTGGTTCGGGACAAGCGGAGAATACGCCATCAGCCCGCCTCCCCGTTCTGGTCGACGAGCCACCGGCGCAGGGCGCGTCGCATGAAACCGATGGATTCATTGATCTCCGTGATCCGGGCGTCACCGGCGACATAGCCGCCTTTACAAAACAGATCGACAAGGTGCCGCATGACGTCGAGATAGAGATGCCCGCCGGCGAGCGCGACGTCGCAAAAGGCAAATTTCCGATGCTCGGTGAGCGAAGCGATGTGCATTCCCGGATGTTCGCCAGACGGCATGACGCGGGCATGAGACGTCGGTCGCGGCCAGCGTGTTCCGAGATCGCCCCTCTTCATCGCAGCGACCATAGTTTCCGTCATACGGGCATCGTAGATTTCGATCGGCATGTCTGCAGCGCGGAAGCCGAGATGGGCGGAGAGAAAGGCGACTTGCGCCTTCTCCCTTCGCGGATCGACCGTGCGCAGCGTCCGCCAGAGCGGGCCATCGTAGCGGTCGATGGCCGGCATGTATCGGGGATCGTTGCGTTTGGTCGCCGAGCACGCCAGGATGAGCAATCTCGTGCACGGGAGGGCCATCACGCAGCCTCCCTGTGTTCAGCACCGTTCGGCTGCAAGCCATGCAGATAGGCGGTGGCGCGTTGCGCATGGGCCGCTGCCTGGAAGATTGCGCGCTTATCTTCACCCAATACCTTCAACCATGAGTGGAGGTAGCTTGCATGGTCGGGCCGTGGTTCGAGCTCGGGCGAAATTCCCACGTCCGCGGCTAAAAAAACGCTGCCCAGCTCGGCAATTAGCTCTTCGCGGCTACGCTCCGATCTGTCCTTGGCATAGCGGCTGAGGTCGCGTCCGACCCGCTCCGGACTTGCCGTCCAATGGGTTGCCTCGTGACTCAAGGTTGCATAGTAGCTGGCCGCATCCTTGAACGTCTCGAAGGGGGGCATCTGGATGTAGTCCATGACCGGCGAATAATAGGCCTGGCTACCGCCATGCCGGATAAGGGCCCCGGTGCGGCGAAAGAACCGGTCAACCTGTTCGAGGCGCTCGACGGGATCGATCTGCACGACCGGATGATGGTAATAATGGTCGGGCAGACCGTCGATCTGTTCGACATTGAATACGCTGTAGGCCTTCAGGAACGGGATCTCCCGATCGACCTCGCCGCCCTTTCCATCGTCCTCGGACTTTGTGAAGCGGCTGGCGAAGACGACGGTGGAACCGGTCTCGCCCTTGCGCACGGCAGCATCCAGCTGCAAGGCCTGTTTGAACGTCATCCAGGTCTGTGAGGCAAAGCCTGGCGCGATACCCTCCGACCACAACAGGAGGACGTTCATGCCGGAATAGGGCTGTCCGTTGTGGCGCAGCGGCCGGGTAACCCGACCAGCGGCGTTGGCGGAACTCCAGGGTTTCATCCACGGCCGGACGCCTTTTTCCAGATCGGCGATGATCCGGTCGGTGATCCGTGAATAGATATCGCTTCGATCGCTGTGCTCTTTCCTGCTCATTTTCCTTTGCCCTCCAATCAGGAGGCCGCGCCATTGCGGCCTCGTCGCGGAGGGACTAGGGCAGGAGCTGTCAGGCGGTGAGCTGCACCGGAACGGCCGGAACGCAGTGGAGGACGGCGCAGCCGTTGCGGCTTGCCGCCGGCTCCTGCAGGACCGACAGCAAGGACGGGGCCGCATTGCAGCGACCGTTCAAAGCCTCTTGGCCATCGATGCGCTCACGGCAGGGGCAGACCCACACTGGTCCTCACCCGAAGACGACAAAGGGGTGGCGCGCTGGACGGAGATGGATAGGGTCAATCCTGTTGGGTACCGCCGATATCGATATCGGGTGTGCCGCCGGCCATATCGGCCTGCAATTTTCTTTGGCGGCGAATTTCGGTCACGCGCAGTTGCGCTGCCATTCTGTCGTCGGCACTGACCGGCGATGTCGGACGTCCGGCAATATCATGGCGCATGGCATCCGGCTGGGCGCAGGCCAGCAGGTAGTTTTTTGCAGCCGCATAGGCGGCGACAGCACGCCGAAGACGGATCCTGGCAATTTTAGGCTGAAGTCTGCCGCTGAATTGCTCGAAGATGCCGATCTCGAATGGTAAGATCGGATCGGTTTCCTGCTGCGGAAGGATTGCCGCGGGTTCGGTCAGCAACTCGTTGATGGCAGCGGCTTTTTTGAGATCATTGGCACTGGCAGGAACCGGGCCTTGCGAGGTGACCCAGGGCTTCATCTTGGACGTTTGTTCGTTGTTCATGTGATCCCCTTCGATAACGCCGTCCATGGGGATATAGTGACAAACTGCGACGGTTAAACGGCTGCCGGCGAAGCTGGCCGAAAGCGGGCACCGCTATAGGCACAAAAAAAGCGGGGCCGAAGCCCCGCCATCTTGCGGATCAGTCGAATGCCGCCATCTGTGCCGCGGCAGCCTTGCGGTCGAGATTTTGGCCGGGATTTTCGACCGGGCGGTCGAACGGCTTCCAGCTTTCACCAACCACCTGTTCATAGGCCGCGACGGCCCCTTCGGCTGCCATCCGCAGGGCGTGGGACTGTATCGCCATGTCCGCGGCAAACTCGCGTTTGCGCTGGGCGGCGCTATCGTAGCCGACCGGTCCATCGAGGTCCTCGTCGCGGGCGTCGTTGGCCGCCTTGGCCGTTGCATCGCGAGCCTCGGTGACGGCGCGGCTGTAAAACTGTCCCGCACCATGAGCGGACCCGACATAGGCGCCAACGACACGCTGGAGATGGATCTGCATCGCCCGCTCGCCCAGGCCCTCGGAAAGGCTGTCTGCGGTTTCGATAATCAGCCGCTCATGCAGATCGCGGATGCCGCCGCTATCGACCACGGCGGTCCCGAAACTCTCCGCGATCAGCAGTGCCTGTGCGGTATCGGGGCAAGTGAGCCGAACCATTTCGAGGGTGGCTCCCTTGCGGAGCTGGACGACGCGTGCCGACGGACGGGGCGACTGACGGGAGGGGGTAGCGGGCTTTGCCATGAGGGTTTCCTCTTCGGGTTTTCCTCCGGGGACCCGAAGCGGCCCCTTGCCGCTCCGTCCCTCGGGTGCGGTCTGGAAAAGCCGGCGGAATGACGGTTGCTTCAGGGTCCGGGGCGGCCATGACGAGCGTCATCGGCCTGCGGCCAAGCGGGGTGCAGCCCTGCGCGGGACGCGGGATGGTGATGTGAGACAGGCTGTTCCGGCCGCCGCGCGGCGCGATAGCGGCCTTGAAGCAGACGGCCGCCGGTTTAGACCGCAACACAACCGAGGGGCGGAGCGGCAAGGGGTTTAAGGCATCATTGGAAACGCGTGGTGGGATACCCGCCCGACAATGACGCGCCCTCACCACAATTGGCGATCACCGTGTCAGCACCCCGGGTCCCCTTCGCAAGACCGTCCCTGCGAGGTGCTCACGCAACCCTGCGGCCGGCCTCTTCGCCGAGTTTTCGACGCAGCGTGTCGATCGCCTGTTCCTGACGAGCCAGTTTGCCGGCGAGCCCATCGAGTTCAAGACGCCGCTCGAATTGAAGCCGATCGAGATGTGCCTGAAGCAGCATCTGGTCGTTTCGGCACCACCGCGTACCCGACCGCTTGCGGGATGAGTGTCTCGCCTTTGCCTTCTGTGTGATCGTAATGCGTTCGGCGCGGCATGCGATCTGCCGATGAACGAGATCGAGGTGCCGGCGGGTGTCCCGATGGGCTGCCTCCATTCGCTTCAACAGCACGCGAGGATTGACGGGTTTCATCCGGCCGTCCTCCGCGCCTTCCAGCCCACGAAGCTCGACGAACCGTCGTAGAGTTGATGACGGCCCGGATCGATGACGAAACCGAGCGGGTTCCGGGTGCCATATTCGGGACTTGGCACAAGATAGCGCCGCTCCCCGGCAGAAAGGTCGCGTTTCCCGCCGAGCGTGGCGATCACTTCGGTCATGCCTTGATGCTGGTCGGAAAGGATGGCGGAAATGACCACCCAATCGTCTGCATGCGCGGTGTCGAAAAGCCTGCGGGCCTTTTCCCAGGATTCGGCAGGATCCAGCACGCAGCCGTTGATTGTTTCCCACGCATCCGGCCAGCTATTGCGGATCGTATTTCCGGCGATCCGGCGCTCGTAGCTGGTGAATAGCTCCGGGAAAGTCACGGCGACGATCGCCCATTCGGCATCTTCTTCGTACCACGGGGTCTCCTTGCGAAGCGAAGGATGGATTCGCAGATTGCGTTCCATCGACAGGTGAAATCCGCCGTGACCGGCCGTCATGTGTGACGTCACACCCTCGGCATAGACCGTCGCCATTTGCGAGGCGCCCCATGGGGTGCTGCAGGCGATCCGCCTCTCGACACGGTCAAGACCTGCAAGCTCGCGACGGTGTTCGGCCGTCTCGAACACGCGATCGCGGAATGCCGCCTCGTCGTCCAGCCGGCGTTCGTGACCGTAAAAATCGGCTCGTGTCATCTCCGCGAGTGGCCGGTACACACGCCAGGCACTGGCAAGGAAAACGCCGCCATCAACCAACGGCAGCATCGCGAGCGTGATATCGCCGATCCGGGCGACCGGGAAATCATCAGCACTGCGCGCGAACTCGACCCCTGAATTTTGGGGGGTCATTGCATCATGGGCGTTGGCTTGCCTGTTCATGCCACCCTCCCCTCGATCCGGTCAGCGGCAACCTCATCCGCGGTGACCTCGCGCAACATCGTATTGCTGAAGCCACAGCTCCGTACCCAGATCTCGGCATGGGCTTGATCGGCCGCAAGATGCAGGAGTTCAGCATCCTCGGCATCACCGTCAAGAATACGGATGGAGCCGACCTGAGGCCGTTCAAGCACGGCGAAAGTGAGCACGCTGCCGACGGAAAACATCCTGAAGTCGGCGCCGATGATGGCACCGAGATCGTCGATACCGTCCGTGGCAACCTTGAAACTTGCGGGAATGCGAGACTGTGCCATGACAGTACGGCTGCGTTTACGCACCAGCCGTCCAACCGCATTGTCGCGTTTCCATCCGGCAAGCGTGTGAATTCTGTCCTCGGACGGGCGAGGATTGCCGTCCGACCAGGAAATGACGGCGCCGATCGGCGCAAGGTCGAAGATCATGAGTGCGGACATCTATGTCCTCCTTCTCGATAAGGGAATTGAACACGAAAGCGCCGCCGGACAGGCCGGCGGCGGTAGATGATTTCGATGTACAAAGGGAATGGCGGCTTATGCGGCGGCCTTGTCCTCGGACGGGCTTTCCTGGCTGCGCGTTACCTCTTCCAGCACGGCGTGCGGATGCCGGTGGCGGGCGAGCCATTCTTCCGCCGCGGGATGATCGGCAGCGACATGAACGAGCTCCGCGCCCTCGCCGGCGCGATCGAAGATGCGGACCGAACCGATCGCCGGACGCTCCACCACGGTGAAACTCAGGGAGCAGGCGCCAACATCGAAGGTGCGATAGACACGCAGCACGATGGTGCCCTTGCTGCCATGGTCGCCTTCATGGATGGTGAAGCAGTCAGGCGCGGTGTAGCTGCCACGGGTCTGGCTGGGCTGCTTGCGGATCAGGCGGCCGGAGCTGTTTCTGGTCCTCCAGGCAGCGAGTTTTTTCTTATGGCGCTCCGGCGGCTTGGGCGTTCCATCAGACCAGGACACGATGGATCCGATCGGAACGAGCGTGAAAACGAGAGAGGCGGACATGAGATTTCTCCTGTGGATTTGAGGGGCTGGAAACAAAACCGCCGCCGGTGATGAGCCGGCGGCGGGTGACGATCTGGATGAGAGCTGCACCGCTATTCGGCGGCGATACCGTAGGCGCTGTCGTCTTCGTCGGTTGCCGGCGTGTCGGATCCACCGTCTGTATCGGCAGGATCCTCACCCGATTCACCATCACCGGCTTCGGACGGGTCGCTGTGAGCCGCCTCGGTTCCAGCCTCGACATCCTCGGAGGCGGCAATCTCCTCCTCGTCACTACCCGGGCCGTCGTCATCGGCGTCGATGACCTCGCCACGCTTTATCAGATCTGCCACGTCGCCAGCCTCCGGTGCGAAGAGAGCCGAGGGGTGCACGAAATGGCCGTCCTGATAATGGTCGACCAGCGCAGCGCGGGTTTCGCGCACCTTCTGGCGCGGCAGAACGGAAGCGTCCTTGCAGGACGCCTCCAGCGCCTGGCGCGACAAGCAAAGCAGGAAGTCTTCGCTGCCCATATTCGGCAGATAGCCATCCGCCCCGATGGCATCGCCGGCAATCCTGGAGATAACGCCACTGTTCGACATACCACGGCGGCATGACAGCACCTCGACCAGCGTCGAGCGGGCAACGACCCGCAAGGTGTCGAGATCGAAGGACAGCTTGCCATTCTCATCGATCAGTCGGACGACATGCCGGGCAAAACGCTTCTGCCCGTAAACCGTGTCCCCGGCTCCGGAATCGACGCGTACGTTGGTACCTGCAAAGGCGAGTACCAGCAGAGCCAGCAATGTATCGTCCTCGATCGGCGCGCGGCCGAGCGCCTCATGCAAGGCATCGGTCCGAAAATCCCCGACCATGTCGAGGCCCTTCTGAGTGACATCGGGGCGTGGTTTTGCGCCAATGATCGTGTCGTCCTCGGCCTCTCCGACACCGCCCGTCGTCGCACCACCGGCGCCCTTCGGCTTCTTCACCTCGGGAAGACGATAATAGACCGTCTGCACTTTACCATCACGATCGAGATAGATGCCGGCATGGTCCGATTTCTGCGGCTTGCTGTAGACGCGCTCGGCTTTCCTGGGCAGTTCCGGCTGTCCCCAGGAATTGACCTCGACGATGGCACCACGTTTCGGGAGATTGGCCGTCATCCACTCGTGCTGAGCACCGAGGAAGCCCTCGACGTTGGTTGTGTAGCGCGTATCCTCGTCGGCCGGAGCGAAGAGATCCTCGACCCATTCGACACCATAGGCTGCCGCGAGATCGTCGCCGAAGCTCGCGTCCTTGGCGTACATACGCTTCTTGGCAAGTGCACTGGAAATCTGGTGCCAGGATGCCCGCTCGCCCTTCTTCGGCTTGTTGGCTTTCCAGACCTGCTTCTGTTCTTCGACACTGGCGGAGGCGATGGTGCGAAGCTGCTGCTCGGACGGCATGTCGCCGAGCGCCATCTGGTCGAGCATCGCAGGCAATACGTTAGCGAGAAGCCTGAGCTTGCGGACCTGCCGTACCTGAAGTGTCAGCGCCAGCGCGATCGCTTCCTCGGTCCAGCCGAGAGCCACGAGCCGTTCGATGCCACGCCATTGGTCGACCGGGTTGAGGGGTTCGCGTGCCGTGTTTTCCACCATGGAGCGCATCGCACCATTGTCGTTCGCCGCCTCATCGACGAGAACCTGAATTTCCTCAAGGCCAGCGGCGATGGCCTGGCGCACGCGGCGATGGCCGGCATCGATGATGTAGCCGTTACCGCCATCCTTTTCGGGTTCGACCACTGGCGGCTGGATAATACCGACGGCCTTGATGGTGGCCAGAAGTAGCGCATCACCCTGTGGCGATGACTTTGACTGGCGTGTCTTGTCGGGGTTGTCTTTCAGCGCGCGTGGATCGAGCGTGACAAGATACATGGGTTTCTCCTTCACCGGATACGGAGCGGCCCGTTGCCACTCCTGTTCGTGTCTTCTTTTTTCCGAAGACATCTTCCGGACCGCGGGACGGCCGGACCGGCGCAACTGCGGCCGAGCGTCCCTGCGGCGAAGGACAAGCGGGGCTATGGGCCCTGCGAAGGACGAGTTGCCGGGATGCGGCAGGCGGCGGTTGAGCGTGAGCGTCGGCGGGAGGACCGATCTGCGACCGGTTTCTTCTTCCCCCTTTTCTTCCTTCCCATTCTTTTTCCGCCCACCACGCACGAGGGACAGGCCGATGCCACCTCTTGCGAGGCGCGCGACATCAGAGTTGAGCGAAAGATAAAAAAATGGGCCGTCGGAAACCGCGGCCCATGAAGTGTGGAGATCTTGAACCTCCAGAGGGGAACAGCTGATGCGACGGAACTGGGAGGTGACCGTCAAAATGCATCAGCTATGTGCTGTATGACTAATTTCTGCCCAGATGGAAACTATTTATTGTGCAATGCAGCCATGCAGATGCTGCACTGCGTTTGTGAATGGCCCCAATTGCCGAGCACAGTTCCGCTGACCACATGCCCGCAAACGGGGTTGGAATATTTCTGGGTCCGGATGCGGGTTTGCGCAAAGATTGAGCGCTATCGCGGTTTCGTCGCTATGTTTTGGCGCGAACGAAGTTTATCACACCGCTGCTACATGGCAGGATCCCAAGGATTGACGAGTTTCACGCCCATCCCCGCAAAATCCTTGATGTTGCGCGTGACGAGTGTCATGCGACGGGTGAGCGCCGTTGCCGCGATATAGGCGTCGTTGATCGGCTTGGGGTCAGGCACATGCCATTTGGCTGCCTGTAAGGCCGCCGCGTCGTCAAGGGGAAGGATTCGACCCGAGAACGCCGTAATAACCGTGTTGTCCAGCCAGTTGCGCAATACTCTCCCGGCAGCGCTGTCATTGTGTTCCACCAACCGCACACCGATCTCAAGCTCATGCAGAACAACAGAAGAGATGAACGTTTCGGCCGGATCAACGGTTTCGTTCCAGACCACGACATTGGGATGCGCCTTGCCGCTCACAATCTTGCGCAGTTCGGAGACAACATTCGTATCGAGTAACAGCATCAGGACAGGTCAACTGCCTGCGCACGTTCCGTCCGCGGCGAAAGCGGCAAATCTATTTCTCCCGCACCCGGTGCAGCCAGCATGTCGCCGAGCGTCCGCATTTTTCCGGTCAGCCGTTTATACTCGTCGAACGACAAGAGGACATGCGCTGGCCGTCCTCTGTCGGTGATGATGACTGGCCCCTCGTTGGCCGCGCGTTTTGCGCGGCCAAGATCCTGATTGAGTTCCCGGCCTGAAAGCGTGGTGACCGTCATGACAAGCCTCCAAATATCGTGGTTACGTAACTACATTTAGCGCGCATCACCTTAAATTGCAAGATAAGCCGCCTCAGCTGGCACATAGGGTGCGGGAACGGAATCGTCGCGCACTGGTTTTATCCTATTTTGATGACCAGTTTGCCGAAATGGCCTGCATCCCGCAGCGCGTTATAGCCGGCTTCTGCTTCCTCGAAAGGGAACACCTGGTCAACCTGGGGGGTGATTCCGGTCTTCACGAGGGACGCGAGCGTTGCCACGGGGCCGACATAGATCCCCTGCAGGGTGATCCGCTTTTCGAGAATCGCTCCCGTATCAATGTGACCGTCAAACCCGGTTAGCACTCCCATCAGGGAGATACGACCATCAAAACGGGTAGCGGCAAGTGTCTGGCTGAGCGTGGCCGGGCCAGCGACGTCAACCGCCAGGTCAGCGCCGATGCCATCTGTGAGTTTCAGAACCTCATCCTGCCAGGCCGGAGTACGGCGATAGTTGATGACTTCATCCGCGCCCAGCTTACGGGCACGCTAGAGCTTTTCGTCCGAGCTGGAGGTGATGATGACACGGGCGCCTGCCTTTTTAGCGAGCTGAAGAGCGAAGATCGATACGCCGCCCGTGCCGAGCAACAAAACGGATTCACCTGGCTGCACCGGCCGACGCTCAAACAGGGCGGCGAACGCCGTCACGCCAGCGCAAGGCAGCGTCGCGGCTTCCTCGAACGTCATCGCGTCCGGAAGGCGCACGATGCTGTCGGCGGGCACGACAATGCGCTCTGTCAGAACGCCGTCCATGGTCTGACCCCCGAGGCTTGTTGCCTTCTTGGCGGCAGTGATCGGGCCATCTACCCATCCCGGCATAAATCCGATTACCACGCGATCGCCAACCTCCCAGCCGTCTACCTGTTCGCCCACGACCGACACGATGCCTGCGCCATCGGAGAGCGGCACCACGTCTTTGAAGTTTCTGGCGATGATCACGTCGCGGAAGTTAAGGGAGGCAGCGCGCAGATCTACGGCAACTTCGCCTTTCTCCGGCTGGCGCACATCGGCCGAGGCGAGCTTGAGGCGCGGGTTTTCGTTTCCGGTCAATATGTATCGTTGCATCGAGGCATCTCCTTTTCAGAGCCTCCAGATAAGCCTACAAGTCAATTTGATGAAGTACATACAAATTGAGCATGTAGTATCATGAACGATAGTACCCGCATGAAACGGGGGCGGCGCCGCGCCGATCGCACCGGATGCGCAGTCGAAGCTACGCTGTCGGTTATCGGCGGCATATGGAAGCCAGTCATTCTGTTTCACCTGCTGGACGGCAAGCTGCGTTTCAACGCACTGTGTCGCCTCGTCCCGGCAGCCACACCCCGCATGATGACACTGCAATTGCGAGAGCTGGAGGTGGATGGGATCATTCGGCGCATCGTTTATCCCGAGGTGCCGCCCAAGGTAGAATATGAACTCACCTCGCTCGGTGTCTCACTCGCCCCCATACTGATAACGATGCGCGACTGGGGCGAGCAATTCCAGAAAATGCACTGAGACGGCGGGACCGACTGGCCGCACTCGTTGCGCTCCCTGTTTTCTTGGGGATGCGGAGCGCTCATCAATTTATAGACCAGCTATCGCGAGCGTAGGGAAACAAGGTTGTTGCCACACGCCACCCGCTCGTTGATGCTGGATTACAGTCAATTGTGATAGGCAGGATCCTTTGGCATGGCAGAACCCCGTTCCCCGCGCCTCGCGGTGCTTATCGACGCTGACAATGCGTCCGCGAAAATCGTTGATGGCCTTTTTGAAGAAATTGCCAAGATCGGCGAAGCGAGTGTTCGACGCATCTATGGCGACTTCGCCAATCCTCGTTCAAAGGCGTGGATCGACGTTCTCGCAAGGCACGCAATCATTCCCCAGCAGCAGTTCGCCTACACGGCCGGCAAGAATGCTTCCGATATCACGCTTGTCATCGACGCGATGGACCTGCTGCATAGTGGTCGCTTCGACGGTTTTTGCCTGGTATCTTCCGACAGCGATTTCACCCGCCTCGCCTCTCGCATCCGTGAACAAGGCATCGACGTCTTCGGTTTTGGAGAGCAGAAGACGCCTGAAAGTTTCAGGCAGGCCTGCCGGCGTTTCATCTATACCGAAAATCTGTTGCCCGTGGCTGCCGCGAACGGGACAGATACGGCACAGGCGACAGCCTCTCTCCAGCCTCCGACAGCCGCCACGCCCATCATCAGGAAGGTCATCGCCCAGATGGAAAGCGAGGATGGATGGGTGCCGCTTGGCGCCGTCGGCAATCAACTTGCAAATCTCGCTTCGGATTTTGACCCGCGAACTTATGGGTTTCGCAAGCTGAGCGATCTCGTGAGGAAAACAAACGCCTTCGATCTTGAGCATGCAGAGGGCCGCCCGCTGCGTATCCGGGTCAAGCAAAAATCTGGAAAAAAGAACGGATAGACCCTGTGTGCCGCGTATGAGATTTAGTCGATACGGCTGATTTTTGCGCTCAAGGTTGCGAGATACGGCTTGAAGGCTGCGGCAATCTTGGAAAGAAAGCCTTTGCTGAACGATCCCAGCACTTCCATGTTCGGGTCATAGTGGAAGGAGGTCTCTGCCACGTCGTGATTGAATTCCGACACAGTAATCCAGGCATCTTTCCAATCTCGGATACCGGCACGGCGGCATTCGAGCTGCGGGATCTCGAGCGCTGTCTGATCTGAACGTGGTGGTGTTCCCGAGATTGCCAGCAGAATGAGATTTGTCTGGCTACCTTTGGCGATTGCAAGAACCATGCAGACGGGCCGTTCTTTTCGACCCTCCGTCTCCCCTTTGTCGCGTTGCCATGCCCAAAGATAGGGGTAGGAAATGACAGAGCCATTCGACGGTCCGTCAACCATTGGGGTCACGCCCTTCCTCGATCAGCCTGTCCAGTTCAGGCAGGACCATCGCCGCGAGGTCAGCTGGTGCTTCATTGGGGCCGTAGACCCGGCGGGGATCGCTCCTGCCTTTCAACGCCTCAAACTCGTCATAGGTCATCAGCACATATCTTGGCTTGCGATGCTGCGTGATCGCAACAGGCTGACGATCAGCTGCCATCGTCACGGTCTTGATGTCACGCAGCAGTTCGACAGTCGAAAACTTTTTCATGGTCACGCTCCATTCAATTTAATCGGAATATACAAATTATTTGACTATTTTGCAATTCCGGCGGTTCTGCGTATGTGAACAGCCGAAGGCAGCGTAGAAATACAACTTGTCCCCCCCGATCAGCGGGGACAAGCGATGGAAGCGATCAGGCTGCCTGCTCAACACCGTGGCTCTCCTCACGCATCGAGGCGGCCAATGCCTCATCGACATCGCTCAACTGGCGACGCTTTAAAGCAAGTTCCTCAGCGAAGGCGAAGCTGCCGCCCTCACGGGTGCGATATGAGGCGAGCCGTCGGCGGGCGTCTTCGAGACGATGGCGATAACGATCACGCTCCTCCCCGAACCCGTCGAGCGCATGTTCGAGGCGGGAGATCGCCCCGAGCGGCGTTACCGTGACGGCTAGGTCGATCTCGTAGTCCGCACCGGTGCGCTGCAGCAGCGTCGCATAACGATAACCGTCCGCCTTGCCAAACCGTTCGCCCTCATAGATGAGATCGAACCCGCCGATCGATGCGAGATGAACCTCCCCATGCTGGCGAAGCTGTACGAGCGTCAGGATTTCCCGCATCAGTGCCCGGCCAGCCTCCTTGCGTTCATCGTGGACCTCACCCAGAACGGTCATGGTGAAGGAATCCGCCGCGGTCGGAATCAGCCGTATCAAGTCCTCACCGATCTCAGCGATCCGGCGGGTCGCCGTTTCGATGTCACGCTTGGCGTCACGGATCTGGCGTCGAACGGCATATTGATCGTCGTCGTGGGCAGCACGCAACCGTTCGAGCCGGGCGATATCGGCCTCCAGACCTGCCTTTTGCATCAGCCTCTCGTCACCACTGGCGATCGCTTTCGCCATTGCGAACTGGTTGGCCTGGCCCTCGCCGAGATCTTCAAGCCTGCGGATCGAGGTATCGCCGCTCAACGCCGCAGCGATGAACCTCGCCTTGCGCTCATTGTTCTGCCACATGGATGCATCGAGACTGCCCTCCGTCGCGTAGGCGAAAATATCGACCTCGTCATGCTGATTGCCCTGACGGACGATGCGTCCTTCGCGTTGTTCGATCTGGGAAGGCAGCCACGGCACGTCGAGGTGATGCAAGGCTTTGAGGCGCAACTGCGCATTAACACCTGTTCCCATTGTCTCGGAGGATCCGAGGAGGAACCGCACCCTGCCGGCACGCACATCGCCGAACAACCGTTGCTTGGCCTCGGTCTTCTTGTAGTCCTGCATATAGGCAATTTCGGAAGCGGGCACGCCGAGCCGGATCAGTTCATCGCGTATCCAACGATAGGCGGAGAAGCCACGTGTCTTCTCGACATTCATGGTTCCGAGATCGGAAAAAATCATCTGGGCAGCACCCGGCACATCGTAATCCTTGCCATCCGGGCGGCGGAAAATGCTTTCACCTGTCTCCTGCCAGATCCGGAAAGCGTTGCGCACAAGCATGTTCAGCTTGTTTTCGTCCTCGTTATCATTCGCCGGCATGACCAGACGAAGATCGATCGCCGCGTGGCGGCCGTCGGTGATCACCGACAGGAGAATGTCGTCACCGGGCTGCGCCGGTCCCTCACGCATCTCGATTGCCTTGATGCGCGCTTCGAGGATCTGCTGATACATCTTGAAGGCAGGCGTCGGCTTGGCGGTGACGATCTGGCGGCGGCCGGTCGAAATCGCCGGCACCCTGACATATTCGCGAAGATCGTCGGGCATCACCACGTCGGCGAAGGCCCGGAACATGGCGATCAGCTCCGGGACATTCACGAAGCTCGCAAAGCGGCTGACGGGTCGGTACTTGCCGGACGGCTGGATCTCCAGCTCGGTTGACGTATCGCCGAAGCAGCTTGCCCAGGCGTCGAACTCGTGCAGGCCACGTTCGGCAAGCGCGTCATGTCCGAGCAGCCGCTGGATCGAGAACATCTCGCCGAGCGTGTTCGTGATCGGGGTCCCCGAGGCGAGCACCAGCGCGCGGCCGGGATTGCGAGTTTCGATGTAGCGGGATTTCACATAGAGATCCCAGGCGCGCTGCGAACCGTTCGGATCGATGCCCTTGAGCGTCGACATATTTGTCGCGAACGACAATTTGCGAAATTCCTGGGCCTCATCAACGACGATCTGGTCGACACCGATCTCGGAGATGGTCAGAAGATCGTCCTTGCGCGTCGAAAGCGCTTCAAGCCGTTCCTGCAATCCCTCCTTCAATCGTTCCAGCCGCTTGCGTGAGACACGATCCTCGCTGTCGACCCGGGTCAGCAATTCCTCATAAAGCTCCAGTTCGTCGTGGATCATCTGTTGTTCAAAGGCGGAGGGAACACCGATGAACTTGAAAGCCGAATGGGTGATGATGATCGCATCCCAGGTCGCGGTCGCGGCGCGGGAGAGGAACCTCGCCCGCTTGTCCTTGGTGAAGTTGGTCTCGTCCGCAACAAGGATGTTGGCGGATGGATAGAGCGCCAGGAACTCTCGGGCGGCCTGTGCAAGGCAATGTCCTGGCACGACCTGCATGGCTTTGGCGATCAGGCCCAGACGCTTCTGCTCCATGATCGCGGCGGCCATCGTCATGGTTTTTCCCGCCCCGACAGCATGCGCGAGGTAGGTGGAACCAGCGGAGATGATGCGCCAGATGCCACGCTTCTGGTGAGAATAGAGGCGGAAGGCGGCGCTGGCGCCCGGCAGTTTCAGATGCGAACCGTCAAAAGCCCGAGGCGCGATGTTGTTGAACCGGTCGTTGTAGATTCTGGCCAATCGATCGGTGCGATCCGGATCGGTCCAGACCCACTTCTGGAACGCCTCCTTGATCTTCTGAAGCTTGTCGCGCGCTGCTTCGGTGTCGATCACATTGAAGATGCGCCGCTCGCCGCCGACGTCCTTGATCGTATCGAAGATCTGCGGCACGCGGGAGTTCAGTGCATCGGCGAGCAGTTCGCCGGCATCGCGCCGGCTGGTGCCCCATTCGGACGTACCTGCTGCACTGTATCCAAGCTGGCGCGCCTCGACCGTCCAGCTGCCGAGTTCCGGCATGTGGTGGATACGGATCTCGGCGCCCATCAACTCCTTGACGAAATCCACGACGTCGGATGCGGGGATCCAGGGAGCACCGAGGCGGGCGGTAATATCGGAAGGCCGAAGATCGGCCGGCTGGACCGCCTGCAGGGCACGGACATTGCGCTCAAAAGCTGGATCGAGTTTGGCCGCTGCTTCCGCTTCTGTCATCCTGGTCCGAACCGGACCCGAGAGATAGGCATCGGAGGTCTGCCAGGAGCCGTCGGTGGGATTCTGGAAGATTGCTTCGCCGAGTTCTTCGATCACCTCCTCGGCGGACATGTGCAGCAGTTCGGCGATGTGTTCGAGATCGACACGGCCACGTTCGTTGAGCACGACCGCAAGCGCATCCCCGGCGCTGGTGATGACAGGCGCAACCGGTGGCGCGATTACCCGTTCGGAGAAGATCGGACCGGGCTTTGCCGTGTCGGTATCGAGGTCGTAGTCCTCGATGGACGCGACCAACCAGCAATCGGGATCGTCCCTGAACGGCGCCAGGTTCGGTTGGCGGTGGGTCTCACGGACCTCACCGGTCTGTTCGTCCTCGCTGATCGAGACGGTAGTATGATTGATCGGGCCGAATTCCCGAACAAAGGCCCCCCAGGCGATGCGCAGCCGGACCTGAAGATCCCGCCAGGGACGATCCTGTTCCTGGGCTTTCAGCACCTCGCGAACGGCATCGCGGATCGGGAGCAATTTGCGGATAATGCGGGCATGCTTTTCCGGAATGCCGTCGCCGCCGCGACCCTTGCGTATGCCGATAGGCACGGGGGAGCCGTCGATCAGTTGCATGAGGGAATTTTGGCTGTCGAGGAAAAAGCTGCCTTCGCGGACTTTGGCATTATCGGGCTTCAGGTCGACGATCTCGGCGAGTTCTTCTTCCAGATCGAGATCAATGATACTCGGCTCGCCATCATAGAGATGTTCGGGAAGCAGCGAGATGGCGTCCTTCAGCAGACCCTCAAGGTTCTCGCCGGGACGCGGCTGGCAGGTATAGGTCTCGCCAAAGGGCCCGGAGGTCAGGGCATGGTCGCCGAGCACGAAGACGGGATGTCTGGCAAACCAGCGATTGACGCGGATCGCGCCCTCATCGGCGGTGGCGGGCCGGATCTCGTCGACGTCAAGCCAGGTGACATCGCCTTCGGGCTCTCCGGCCTTGCGTTTGCGGAAGAACAGGATGTCGACCACGACATCGGTCCCGGCATCTGCGCGAAACGCGCCTTCCGGCAGGCGAATGGCGGCGACAAGGTTGGCCGATTTCGCGATATGCTCACGGGCCGTCGTATCGGCCTTGTCCATCGTACCGTGGGAGGTGACGAAAGCGGCGAGAGCGCCTGGCTTCAGCAGATCGATCGACCTTGCAATGAAGTAATCATGCAGTCTGAGACCCAGGCTGCGATAGTTGCGGTCGGAGCGCACCGTTCGATCAGAAAACGGCGGGTTGCCGATGGCAAGATCGTAGATCACCCCAAGATCGGTGCGGGCGAAATCGCCATTGACGATCCGCGCCTTCGGCTGAAGGAGGCGGACGATCCGGGCGGTGACCGGATCGAGTTCGATGCCGGTGACATAGCTGGAGGCGCGGAATGCCTCCGGCATCAGGGCCGGGAATAGGCCTGTACCGATTCCCGGTTCAAGAACGCGGCCGCCGCGCCATCCCAGACGTTGAAGACCTGCCCATATGGCGCGAATGATGAACTCGGGCGTGAAATGAGCATATTGCGTGCAACGTGCCAGCGAGGCGTAATCCGTCTCTGAAACCACACTTTCCAGCGAACCGCCAAGATCGTCCCAACCGTCCCTGAATTCGACCTCGCCGGGGCGACGGAACATGCCGTTCGCCAGTTCGGAGGCTCCGAAACCGGTGAAGCGGATCAGCCGCTTCTGGTGTTCGCGCGTCACCGGAATATCGAGCTTCTCGATCTCGTTGGCGGAGAGGATGGCGGCGACATTGATCCTGGCGCGCTCCTTCCAGCTTTTCGGAAGGTCGCGATCATCGTCATCGAGATAGAAATTGGCACGATCGCCCATCTTGCGAGGCGACGGTAGTTTCGCCGCGACAACCGGTAACGGGACGATAGGCGCTTCAGGCGCGGCGCTTGTGTTTTCAGGCGTGGCCGGTTCGGGGGCAAATTCTTCGTTCATGCCAAGGCCAAAACCAAGCCCGGAGGAGAGCGCGGTATTGCCGAACATATCGAGGGAAAAGGAATCGTTGGACATCTGGTGAATGCTCCTGAAAAAAGACGAGCGTCATCGACCGGGTGAACCGGCATGACGCTCGCGTGGAAGGGGGAAAGGTTGTGGTTGTAGCGGACGCCGATGCGTCAGCCGCGTTGAATGACCGAGATCTGCATCGCGTCGTCATCGAAGGCGAAAGAGAGATGCGTACCGCCGGGGCTGGCGGCGATCATTGCTTCGAGGCTCTCGGCATCGATGAAATCGACACCGTCGTCGCCGCCGAAGGTCTGGCGTTTGACCTCGAACCAGTCGTCATTTCGCTCGGGGTGGCATTGTTCGGCATAGATGACCAGCGGCTTGCCGTTGTCAGGCAATTTTCCGTTGGACATGACGTAAACCCCGTGGTCCCCGACGAGCCAAAGGCCGGGCTTCTCGCCCTTGCCGGGTTCGAGCCCATAATAGGGGTCACGGAAGCCGCCATTGACTTCTGCATCGGCTCGACCACGTGCGATGACGTCGAGGATGGATTGGACCGGGAAAGTCAACATGTTCGATCCTCCCTCAAACCGCGATGGGAAGTGGCGGGATCTCATTCGCCACCGATGCTGGCCTTGCGGCGGCCGCAGGTGACGGCGGCGTCGGATCCGGATCGTCGTCATTGGCAGCCGCCGGGATGAACCGGCTTTCCGATCCACCAGGCCGACCGGCAAACGATGGAATTGAAGTTGACGTGAAGGACTTGCTGGGCATGCTCTTCTCCATTCTGTTGAGCGACCGATCGCGCGGCCGGAATAAAATCCGCCGGGGCATGTCGTGGCTTTGTGATCGCTGTTTTTCGGGGATGGAGCGGAAGCTCCCCGACGCTTTTCGCGTCTTTTCGGACCTTCCAATCCAGCTTTTCACCGCCGCATTGGCGATGGCCGGTCAAGGGCCGCTTTAGCGGCAAAGCCCGCCCTTGACGGGCCGGAGCCACATGCGGCAGAGGTCTTCTTTTCTTCTCCTTCCCTCCCCTTCCCTTCCCTTCACAGGGTCCGGAACCAGAAACGACGGTCGGCCTCCAGCCGTACATGCTCGGAGCGGGCGTTCCATTCGGACATCAGCCGCGCCTTGCAACGCAGGATCAGGCGTGTCTCGCGGCGGGACCGTTCATCGTCATCGCCAAACAGATCAGGGTGAGCTCGGAGGCACCGCAGAAGACGCTCATTATTCATCGGCGCCATCCCAGACGTCCGCAACGTCATCGTCCAGCCGTACTTCAAAGGGGCCGGGCCAGTCCCGGATCCATTGCGGAGCATCACCTTCGTAACGCAGGTCATCCCTGATCTCAGCCTTGGCATACCAGTCCGCCTCTGTCGGAAACCGTTCGAGAAGCAGCGACCGCGACACGGTCCGGTCTGTCGGCTCGGAGACATCGTCCTCAATCGCCTGATCGTCGCGCCAGATCTGGGGTACGAACGTCAGCGTCACGCGCAGGTCCTCCGATAAAGTGACAGGCAGACGCCGGCGTCCCTCATCCAATGTTTGCAGTTGGTGGTCCGCACCATAGTTCCGGGTTCTCTCATAGACCGGGTCGTCCACCTCATCGACGAGATAACCGACCACTTCCCCGGCATAATCGGCCTCGATCACGCCGTTGCCACGGGGATTGAGGCTGACGGCAAATCCGTTGCCGAACAGACGTTCGTCAGCCGCGGCCATGGTCGCCCGGTGGTTTTCGGCATCGACTTCAACCTTCACCCGGACCACGGCGTAGACATGGACGAAATGCTTTCTGCGCGCAGGATCGCCAGGATCCTTTCCAGCTGCCGACATTGCGGGAGATGGGGCTTGCTCGCTCATCGGTTTGCTCCCTGCTGCACGTCGAGCTTCTTCAGCACGCGGACGGCGGCGTCCTCGAGCGTTGTTGCGAAGTCCGGGCCATTTTCCGTCCATTCGAGCACTTCGAGGACTGCCGGGATAAATCCGTAGTGGAACGGGGCATGACGATCGATCAGCTCCCGTCCAAGATGGTCATGGATCTGAAGCGCATAGATGGCAGCCGGCCGCGCCCAGCGCCGCAGTTCGATCGAACCGAGCTGGGTCCAGTGCAACATCAGAGCATGAATGTTCCGCACCAGCGGCTTGTCGTGTTCGAACAGGATGCGGTAGTCCTGCATGGCCTCCCAGCAGCACAGGGCCGCGTCCAACTGCCGGCTATCAATGTCGGCGATCACTGGCGCCGACGTGGCGAAGGACTCGATGAACCGGCGGATGGTGGTCAGCGAGTTGCGACCGCCCCGATCGAGCATGAACTGGTCGTGCGGGAAACGCCCTGTGATCTGGCGGTCGATCGTGCGGCGCATACGCGCAAGAACCGGATCGGCATTTGAGAGATCAGGCGCACCGGGCGGGTATCGCAGGCCCTCGGCGGGCCTTTGTGTCTCGGTCGCAGCGCGCAGATCCTCAAAGAGATTGTCGCTGGAACGGCCGGCGCATTCCGTTGCGGTGATCAGCATGATGCTGGCGCTGAAACTGTCAGGTCTCTGCGATGAATGCCGGGACCATTCGAGCACGCGCACTTCCGAAAGCGTTTCGGAGCGCGCGACAATGTCCTGCAGAATGAACTCCCAGGAGCTCGGTCGCAGATCGATTTCTATTCTGTCCCGACCATCGATCTGGTCACGCCAGCATTCGGCAACGATCCGATTCAGTTCGCTCTTGGGCACACGGCGAGACGTTTCATAGGCTGCCGAGAGATCGCCCGCCGCCAGGCTGAACGTCAGGGCGGCGCCGCGGTCGGTATAGAGCAATAGCGCGTTGTCGACCTCGCCTGCGTCGAACACGCTGGAGAGAACCAGCCGTTCGAGTTCGGTGATGTCGACGAGTGGGATCGCCGGGTTGATCACGATGGTGGTTTCGAGGTCGTCCATGGGGTTGTCCTTTTTGAAAATGGAAAGGCCCGAAACGATGCTCCGGGCCAGTTGGTCGGAATGAATGTTGATTGACTGCGGCGTTGCGGATGGCGGTCAGGGTACCGACAAAAGCTGCTGCACCTCGTCGGGAGACAGGTGGACGAGAAGTTTGAGAACGGGCCTGAAGCCCGGCTTGCGGACGATAATGGTCCTGAACCCCTTATTGCCCGGCGGCCAGACGTCGTCGGCATAGCCGCCATCGCTACCCGCGCCGTTCCAGATGCGTTCGAGCTCTTCCTCGCGGATGTACGGGACAGGTTCGCCGGTCTCCCGCGCGACAATCGCCGCCCGCATGGCCTCAGGCGTCACGGCGGGATCGGTGACGCTGACGAAACCGTGGAACCAGCGTTCGCCATAACTGGTCACAAGGCTGAAGAGACGGACCGGATCTGCTCGGGGCGCCGCCCTGGGAGCACGATAAGACCACCGGGCCGTAGACGGCCGAGAAACAGACCAGCCATCGCGCGCGCCGCGGGCTCGTCGAGCTCGAACCACTCACCTGCATGCAGGATACCGGTGAAGCGTCGCAGGGACATGGGTGCTGTATCGTGCCTCGAGAGGAGCGCTCGAACTTCAGCAGCAGACGCCGTCCCCGTGTTGATGCGACGGAACGGCGAGAAGAGAGATGTGGTGGGCATCCGGATCGCTCCTTCGATGACGGGGTTCTGTGGTCGGACTGACGTCAGTCCGTCTCGTCGGATGCGAGGCCGTCGAGATAGCCGGCCAGCGCTTCGGTGTGCCGGTTCTGGTCAAGCCAGCGGGAGATTTGCAGCGACAACGTGAAACTGTCCCAACCCGCGGCGGCGGCGATGCCCTCCAGACGGCTCCGGGTGTCATGGCCACCGGTTTCATTCGAGCCGGTGTCTGGCGCCGGCTGCGTTGGGTGCTCGTTCCACATGCGCTCCAGCATGTCGGTCGTCGAGGAATACTGGATCGCCGTCTTCGTGATGCGCATGACACTGCCGCCGAAGCCGTCTGCGCGCATTTTCGTGCAGGTGAAGGCCGCGGTGACGACGATCTCGTCCAATATGGATGAACGACGGGCGATATCCTGAAGGATCTCGTCCCAGCCCGGCCCAGCCGTCAGATCGATATCAAGATCATCCGGAAGATCTTCCTCGGGGGTGGCTTCGTGCTCCTCCAGCAGCTTGGTCACGTAGACGGTGATCCTAGATTCGGTGCTTTGGGACGCATGAAGAGCCTCGCGAAGCTCGCCGATACCTACGGTAATGACGTGGGAAGGCCCACACCAGGAATGAAAATAGAACCCGTCCTCTTCGGCACTTTCATCGAACACGAGCGGCAAGAGGAGAGCTTCGAGAGGGGTGACGTCGTGAAACGGGACGTTCGGGGTTACCACGGTGGGAGAATGATAGTCGGCCATGTCACGCCCCCTCACGCTGCGATGGAAACGGGAAGGTGGCGCAGATGCACGGGCAGTTTCGCAGCGATCTCGTCGTCGGTCAGGTCTTCGAGCAGCTTGAGCGTGGTGCCGGCCGCGCCACCATAGAGGATGATCGTTTTCTTGCCGCGTGAGGCGTGTGGCCAGCGATCAGTGGCATAGCCCCGATAATCATCGGCCGTGCTGCTCCAGATGTGGTCCAGACGCTCATCCCGGGTCATGGCACGCACCGGCCGGGTTTCGCGCTCGGTGATGGCGAGCCGCATGTTTTCGACAGAAGACGTGTCTGAAAGATCGCAATAGCCGTGGAAGTGGCGGATGGTTCCGTCGATGCGCAGCGCGAAGAAGACGCTGGTGATCGATCCGGTCAGAAACTCGCGCATGGCGAACAACGACCCCCGGATCCATAGGGGTGGCAGGATCTCGAACATGTAATCGTGTTCGCTCTCGCGGATCTCAAACCATTCCCCGCTGTAGAGCGCTGTCGCATCATCGTTCCAACGATCAGGTCGCTGGGCGTGGCGGTCGAACATGCGGAACATCTGGTGGCGATCGGCGACCCCCTGATAGACCTTGCGGATTGCGGGTGAGGTATTCATCTTCGGCTCCCTGGGAGTTGTTCCGGACCGATGCGCGGCGCTGCCCTCTCGACCTCACCATCCACTTCAGTCCTTCATTACCCCTTCTCAGCCGCCGGCATCGTGACCGGCCGGGTCAAGGGCCGGCTTCAGGCCGGGCGAAGCTTCCCTTGATGCGGCTGGCGCGAATGCGGCACGCCTTCCCTTTCCCCCCTTCTTTTTCTTCTTTCCGCCTCCCTCTCCTGCAGAGCCTCGTTCCAGTCATCTGCAGGAGGCCGCAATCGCTGCCAGCCACAGCCCGCCTCTTCCGCAAGGGTTCGAAGCCGATCGGCGAACGTGTCGCCCTGCGCGTTATTGTCCGTTGCCGCGACCAATTGGACACCGGAAGGGGCGGCAAGCATGCGCAGCGCCGCATCTGTTGCCGGAGACCAGCCCCCGCCGGTACTGAGATAGAGGGTGCCATCACGCAGACCCTCGAAGGCAGCAAGGCTCATGGCATCGATCGCCGCTTCAGTGACACAGAGCCGGGACGCCACAGACCGGCCGAGGCGAAACAGAACCTTTGTTCCCCCGGTCGAAAAGCCCCTCCATTCCGGGCCTCGCTCCTCCCAGCCCGTAATGGCGCCAAGATCGTTCGTATGGGCGGCCCACATGCTGCCGTAAGGTCCTTCGCGAACAGCGTTCTGGGAAATGGCAGCATGGAGTGTATGCGATGGCAACAACCTTATTTCGGAGAGATAGTGCCAGGTCTGAGAACCAGGCCATGGCCGGCGTTGGCGGTTCCATCGTTCGGCAATTGCAAGGTTTGGCCCTCGGACACGATTAACCGTGCGTCTGGCGGTTCCTTGCGGGACATAGCCGATCAACTCGGCGACGCGATCGCGTGCTGCCCTAAAGCCTCCGCCATCCAGATGGGCGACGAGCGAGAATACATCACCCTTGGCTTCGGAAAGCGGGTCAAACCAGCCGTGACCGTCATGAATCATGATGATGATTTCGCTGTCACGGCGATATTTTACCGCCCGCAGGGTGCTCTCTTTCAGATCGATGACGAAGCCCGCTTTTTCCAGCACCGCAGAGCATGGCACACGAATGCGCAGTTCCTGGATTTCTTTCTTTTCCATTCTCTTTTCGGCATTTCTTGCCGCCCTCTTTTCCACTTGGGTTGCCTTCCCACACATTTTGCGGGACCCCATCTGACAGCCGCGAAGAGCATGCGGAGGCAAGGGCGCGGCGGGAGTTGCCGGCAGGTCCGGAACCACAAGCGCCACCTGCCCGCCGCGGCGAAGCTTCCCTTGCCGCCGCCGGCTCGCAAGCGGCACCCGAGAGGGCAAGCCGGCGGCGTCTTGAGCCGGCTTCATCAGGCTCGGCTCGATCAAGCCGCTGCTAGCGAACGAAATGTCACTAAAGAGCGGCAACCTCCATCCGGACCGTTGGAAAGTTGGCTGGCGAAACACTCCAGGCTTTCACCTAGCGCCCATTTTGACTGCCACAGGCCCCTTCCACGCCATTCTGCGGATATGCCGATATTCGCAATGTCGAGGGAGCCGTGATCGAAGATAATCGAAGAAATTTCAGGACAAATTCAACAAGATCACATATCGTCCGCAGCGAAGCGGTACGCGCCGCTTCGGGGCGTCGAAACCCCTCATACCCGGTTGGTGCCACCCGTAAGGCACCAGACTCCTTGACCTTTGCGGTCGGGGGACCTGTGGCGTATGCAATAGGTTCTCCGGAACTAAAGGCCATGGGGCCGTGGTATGCGGTTTCGAATCCCCCGATCACCAGGGGTCAATGAGCATTGAACGGCGGGGGCGCACCGCCGAAATTGCTTTAGGAGAAACCATTGGCACAGGACATTGCCTTCACCTTTTACACATATTCAAATGCCGGTGTAACCGCCGAGGAGCGTTGGAAGCCAACCGGCATTCCAGATGTTTTCTTTGACAGTCATGAAGAAGCTCAGCGCGCCTTGAAAGAAATGCGCGCAGATATAGTAGCCGACCCCGAGATGGAGTGGCCGGTTATGAACATAGAAAAAGTAGTAACAGTCCCCGTCAACTCAGAGAGTATACTTGCGTTATTGAATAAGGGCTTAGGTTCATTTGTTCAGCGTTACGAAGTTGTTGAGAGTATTGGGCCGTCGCAATGAACTCCATGTTCGCCGATGTGCGCCGGGATCCGGGTCAATCAGCACGGTCATTGCGCGAGGCGATCGCCTGTTGGCCGAGCGGGAAAGATTGTCGCTCCACGCATCATTTGTCTGCACGCCTGAAAGTATCTGTCCTGGGCGTATTTTTGCAGTGAGCACTGCTCCTGCAGCAGTTGCATGTAGTTATGCCGAGCTTCTGGAATTTCGATTTCACCGGCTATCCATTGCTCGATCCAAGCCAGCTGGTATCGGTTTCTTTGGAAAAACTTGCTTGGCGCAAACGGTCAAAAGGCCTTGCAACGGCACGTCCTCGTCGCTCAATTTTCATTTGCAGCAACTCATATAGTCTCGCTCGACGACGCTTTGCATTAAATCGCTGGGGAATGTGCGTAGCGGTTAACGGAATCTCGATTGAGTATCCTCTGCGGATCAATGGGTGCATATTGATCGGCAAGATTCCGCGTCTTGGGCAATGCTGTCCGACTCTTGATGGTTCAGTGTGATGGGCTCATCCCCTCACCCGTTGGACAGAGAAAATCCATGATGCCGCGATCCGACGCTGCCCGCTTCTGCCGACATGTCCGCCGATCGGTGGGCAATCACCTCCCCTCCCCTCTGGGTTCTGCAATAGATTCAGATCAAGCCAGGGCAAAGATTCAAGAGGCGGGATCTTTTCTTCATCCACATTCTTGCCATAACAGGCGTCGAACACATTCACCACTTCCCGCGGCACGGCAATCGGTGTGTTCGATATTCAAGCGCGCAAAGCTCGGGCCACGGACGGGAAGTTCGACGGGCGCACGGAAAGGCGCACCGCCAACAAGGGGTCGGGTGACGAAGCTAACTCACCCCTTCGTTCTCTTTATGTTCTTTCTTGGCGCTACGACAATGAGCCGACGATTATTAAAGGGCCCCGGTGTTGGGGAGTAACAGATACATGCGATCCAATGACAGATGCGGGTCGACAGGGCCTGTCAAAATCTTTGCCAGTCAATCTGGAACACCAGCTAATGATGTGCATTTCCAGCCTATGTCAGACGAGGGTATTGTCGTCGCATAGGGCTCGCACCAACGATCCAACACGAACCCAATGTTCGGTATAGCTACCGTCAAGAGCGGCAGACCCCCTCACCAGATCCGTCTCAAGACCCCGAGAAATCGGGACTAGTTCGACCAAACTTCCATGAGAATCCATGTGAAAGTGAAGACCATGAAGAGGCCAAAGAGCAGACTGCTTATTGCAGCTCGCATAACCTCACTGTAATCGCAGAACCGGCCGGGACGTTGTTTGTGCGCTCTATTCGGGAGCTTGACCAAACTGCGCCGCAGCTGAGGCGAACTGGATGTACGTAGTCCGCCATATTAAGACCCCTGGAAAAACCACGGATGTAGACGGTGATCCGCTCGAAAAGCCTTCGAGCGCATGTGCTATGCGCGCCCTGTTCTTAGAGGTGGGACACCAATGGGAGAGCTTGCAGCAAAAGCTCGTTGAACCTTCAGACGAAGAGCATCAAAAGGCAACCACCAGATTCCACGTGACGCGCGATCCGGACGGCCTCACCTCGGCAAGCGATTGAGCCTGGACATCATCCACTCGTTTTCTTCACGAAGCTTGTTCATCATCAGTCGTTTTAGGTAGCGATTGTCAGCCTCAAGCAACGCGAGTACGCTTGGCGCTGTGTCGTCGTCCTCCGTTCTGAAGAGTTTAGGGGCTATCGGAGGTGCTCGTTTGGCTCCCCTCCCCTTCCGCACCTGAGCTCGGCCTGGCACCGGTTTTGCTGAATCGTCATCCTGCGCCGGAACCATTAATGCGGCTTCGGTAGTCTGATCGTCTAGCGCGCCGACATCCGGGCTTTGCTCCGGCATTCGTTCGCCGCCCGAAGAAAGCGTATGTTGATGTGGTTCTGGCTGCGATTCCAGAATCGATACCGGCGATGCACTATCAGGCGTTAGCGAGCGAGGTGCAGTGCCCGCGTTTGCCAAATCACCCGGTACCATCCCATCGACTTCGATTTGTCGAGCGACGGCCTGCAAATCGAGACTGCCCCAAATTGAGGTTCCTCTTGGCTTCACTTGGCGCCTGTTCGTCTTGTACTCGACGACAAAATTGGGTCGTGGTGTTCTCATGGGTCGTATGTCTGAATTAAATAGAGTCCCAAGACCAATCGACTTGGGCCCGTTATAAAGCGCATGCTCATCAGCTTCATGCGTTCCTATGGCTCGATAAACCTTAATATGATGGCTATTTCAAACCCAGCCTTCGACGCAAATCGGCGTTTTCCGCCCGAAGTTTTTCTGCCAGGAGTTTGCGCAGCCGACGGTTCTCTTCTTCGAGGTGAACAAACTCGGCAAACTCATCATCTTCTGGAATTCCTGACTGGGGAGCGGGTCCCAGCGCTTTTTTCCATTGATAATAGGTTTGGTCAGATATCCCGGCCTTTTCAACCGCGGCCTTGAGGGTATCGCCAGCCGCAACGTGCTCATCAATGTGGCGAACGCGGTCGAGCTTCTCCAGTTCGGTTAGACCGCGGCTTTTCCGCCTTACTTGCTTTTTCGTGTCCCCACGGGCCTTGCCACCTGCAACGCTTCTTGACTTGGAAGGCGACTTCGGACCTCGTTGTTCAATCTCAGTCTGCGGGTCCCCTTCAGCAGGGGTACGGATTTCTTCGTCAGCCATTGATTATCCTCTATTGCTACATGATCTTCTCTGCCACCTCTGATCGCGAGTCAACTCATCCGACAAGCTCGGCAATGGCCCAAGCGCTCATGGTACATAACTCCCCCGTCGCCGCCGTCCTGCGCACCAAAATCAACAGACACAAAAAATCACGGCAGTTAATTATCGCGGGAGCAAACAACGTCGAGTCTGTTGGCTTTGAACGCGCGGCTCAAATCGACAGCAAAGGATACAACATCTGATACTCCTTCGGCATCGCCGCGGTTGGCGGAACGAATTGCGGGCAGGGGAAATCACAACATGGCTTATCGAAAACCGTCTACAGGTATGCAAATTGACCAACAGTCGCGACAGGGAAAAAGACGGTTTTCAAAAATCTTTTTATTTTCAGCGCATTAGTTGCTGTGGGAGCTCCCACAAGATGTTGCCGACCAACTGGTGTTGTTTTTGTCAGAAAGTCGGACCTTCATATTAACACAGCTAGCCCTTGATCTGCAGTCCTCTTCTATATCGGACAGCCTATCGAGCAAACGTGTGACGTCAACCTTCCGTCTATCTGTTTTGCCTCAACGATGAGCCACCCTCTTCAAGCAGGATTGTGCCGCTGAAGCCTGCGACCTCATCCTCGTTCACCGCGATGGACTTGGAGGGGTTTGCCTTGGAGTTTCGTCCAACAGATTGAGGTCTTCACCCCGATCCTGCTGGTGTTATCGCGGGCAGTTCAAGGAAGCCAGATCCGAGAAACAGCGCCGGAACGGTGAAAGCGGCCATCTAACTGTGATAGTTGCTCTGACAGTAGCCTCTGTCAGCGCAGATGTCGGACACGGCTTTCTGGACATGTGATCGATGACCGGAACGCTTTCAACGAAGACATTGCCGAGATACTTGCCTTCGTCATTTTCCAAGAAGGAGATTTCCGGTCTTTTTTTCACTGCCGTGAAAGGGAGGACATCGCCTGCGCTTTTTAGATCCCATACGAGGCGTCCAGGCAACGATACCCGACCAGATCCTCCTCCTGGCTCCTTCTCATTGCAGACTGCCGCGTCGATTGTTGATGAACGGCGTCCCAAAACTCCTTTCGACGAAACCAATACGCAACACTCCTAGATCGACCGACCTGCTGATTGTGGAGATCGGCCAGGTCGATATCATTACCTTGGAATGAATGTACGGCCGCCTGCCAAACCCGATGGATATCGATTAAATTTTTGTCGCAGTTTTGAAGTCTTTAGCAGGCGCTTCTCTCCCATATCCACGTCGGCAAGCGGTAATTTGAGATGCACTTTATCCATTTGGGTCGCCCACGCTCTACCGTGCTTCCGGAAACCGCGGAAGATGGGTTGCGGCTGTAACGGCCGAAACCGAAAGGTAAATCAATCCCGCGACTAGCGGGCTGCGCAAGTGGTCGAACAATCTTTTGTGGCGCGATAGTCTCGCGCTGCCGAGCGCGTTGCATAGATATCGTTCGCCAGTTTCAGCTCGACAACCTTCGCGCAAACGCTGTCTCAAACGTGGCGCAGGTACAACCTTCAATTCATGGCCGAGCTCGCAGGAGGTCTCGTTAATGTATCTCCTGTCTTAGATGCTCATACGCACATTGCCGCGTTCGCAAGAGGTAGCGCCGATCAAGATATGGATGACGCGGCCATGGGGTTTTGTAGCGATCCCGTTTCCAAGCCTTCTGACATCGCTCTTTCGCCCAGCAGAAGAAATGTGTGATGCGTTCCGGCCCTCTCAACTGTTCCCGCCAGGATTTTGCAACGGCACCATCGGCGATGAAAACCGTTGGCCGCCTATGCCTCGTGGTTCGGCAGTGCAATAGACTGCCAGCGCCGCACCAAGACCAAACGAGACCCAAGGGTTCCCGCCAGACCTATCCTGCGCTTCGAGCCTCTCGCCGACTAACGTTGAGGAGCGCCATCACCATAGGCCCGATCGAGAACTCCCCGCGCTCGGCTCGCCGCGTCAGGTCTCTGAGGTATCCTCCCGGAGAATTGATCATATTCGCCTTCTCGAGGATGCAGGCCGCCGCCACCGCAGCGTTTTCAGGCCCCAGAACCTCACAGGCCTCCTGATACGCGGAAGCACTGATACCCAGCATTGAGCGCACGACGACAGCAGCGGACATAAAATCTCGCCAGTGCACAATTTCTCCGTTCTTGCCGTAATCCGCAATCTGCGGGCATGCCTTCATCACCAATCCCAATGGGAACACCTTCGGCGGCTCACTCCGTCTTCCACTAACGGCACTCGGCTTTGCTCCCAGCTCTTTTCTGGAGCGTGGTTCAAGTTCATTTAGGGGTTCGGGTTTTGAATTCTGTATGTGCTGCTCAATATGGGCAGCATTGGTGCTATTATTTATGACTTTATCGTGCATTGCCAGTCGGTTGAGTACTTCTTCCTTCAGTACTCCCATCTCATCGAGCATGGCCGTCGCCTGGCTGAGATCCGGGGAGCGTGGGATACGGGCAATGAGCCCCACATACGTGTCCTCAACAGCTTGCCAATCTCCGTCAGCCCCCTCTTCCATAGCCGCTGTGATTAGCTTCCTGACGTCCCGCCGGCAAACGGTCAGCGCCTCCCTGACTTTCTTGAGGGCCGCGCGGTCGGCCAATATCTGTTGGGCCATCATTGCGAATTCTTCAGCACGAGCGAGCAGGGGAGACAGGTCGAAACCGAACGCGTGATCGACTGTGCCGGATGTATTTTTCCGCGCATAACGCTTGCCGTTAGCGCTGTCCCTTCGGACGATCAGTCCCGCATCGACCAGAACCGCGATATGCCGCCGAAGCGTCGAACCAGGCATGCTGTGCGCTCGCAGTGACAGTTGGATGTTTGATGGGAAAACAATGAGTTGCGCATCCGGACGAAGCTCGTTTTCGGGATAGAAGCTCAGAAGCGCGTCTAGGACCGCGAGGCTGTTTGACTGGATCCCTAACAACTCGATAGCCACCGAGGCGTCGCGGAACACTTTCCACTTGTCTACGCTCTTGCCCGCCCTGATTTCCCCGGCAGTTAGTTGCCGCCGTACGAGGGCAAGAGATATCGGACGCCGTCCGAACGGCGTTGAAACATTTCCTGTCTGCATCGTTTTCTACCTGTCAACAGGCAAAAGAAATTTGTTCGCCAAAATGGCGCCGAAAACTCTTGACGATGATTCTCGAAAATGCGAATCTGAA